>CAMLXE010000093.1 GCA_946490455.1 uncultured Desulfovibrio sp.
TGGACAAGATGAAAAAAAAATCCGGAAAACTGCGCTGGGGGTATTCCACTGGTGCCTGTGCGGCAGCCGTGGCCAAGGCGGCCTGGATAAACCTGCTGCATGGAGAGACACCGGAAAGTATCTGGTTATCCTTTCCTGACGGCAGGAAACGGGAACTTCCTCTGCTTCCCGACTCTTCCCACATGGCGGCCATCCGAAAAGACGGAGGCGACGATCCTGACTGCACGCACGGCGCTACGGTCTATGCATCCATCCGCCCCTGCATTCAGGAGGAAAAGCGTCCCGAAGATTATCTGTTGCATTCCGGGGATGGTCTCATTATTCTGCGCGGCGTGGAAGGCATTGGTCTCTGTACACGTCAGGGGCTTGACTGTGACTGCGGCCACTGGGCCATCAATAGTGGTCCACGGCGCATGATTGCGGATAATCTTCATCTTGCCGGGCTGACTTCTGGTTGCTGGCTTCTTGAAATTGGTATTGAACAGGGCGAAGAACTGGCCAGGCATACGCTCAATGCCCATCTCGGCATTACGGGCGGGCTTTCGCTGCTCGGGACAACCGGTCTTGTACGCCCGTACAGCCATGAATCCTATATTCATACCATCCGCATCTGCGTGCGCTCCCATCGACTTTCTGGTGGCTCAAGCGTGGTCTTCTGTACCGGAGGGCGCACCAGAGCCGGTGCCATGCACCACCTGAAGGAACTTCCCGAAACGGCCTTTATCAATATGGGAGATTTCCTTGCCGAGAGTCTGGCCGTAGCCTGCAACGCAGGGCTTAAAGAAATCTTTGTAGCCTGCATGCCCGGAAAACTCTGCAAGTATGCATCCGGATTCGGGAATACGCACGCGAAAAAGGCAAGTCAGAACATGGAACTTTTCCGGCGTGAAGTACGCAATGCCCTTCCCGGCGAAACACAGCTGCATGAAGAGCTTGCCCAGAGTCCCTCCATCCGTGAGGCTCTGCTGCGGATTCCCGAAAGAGCATGTACGCCCCTGCTCCACCGTCTCGCTGAAACAGCACTTATGCATTTTGCCAGACGTTGCGCAGGCAATCCCCGGCTTCATCTGCTGCTTTTTGATTTTGAAGGCCAGTTTCTTTTTGAGGAAACTCTGACGGCTTCCGAAGGGATATCATCCCAGTCCCTCATGGATGCAGGAAAAGATGTCATCCCTCCGGCCATATCCGAAGCTGTCAGTCCCAATAAGGAAGAAAACGATGGACCTGTACCAGATATGACAGAGGAAACGTCTTCTGTCATGGCTGATACGGCAGATATGATAGGTCCATTCTATTTTATGAACGGACCTTCCCATTCAGAACTCTGAATATGAGCCCAGCGTGCAGCAACAGACGATTGCTCGTCTTCCTTTTTAACAGACTGTAGCGTGAAAGACGAAGAGAGGCTTCTTCCGAGCCATGTGACCTTAAAGAGAGCGTCTCTCCGTACGGGCTGTCAGCAGCTACAGCTGCATTGAGATAGTTCCATAAAAGTAGCAACCCCGTATATTCCGGAAATACAGCTGCTCACAGGGAATCATCTGAATTCTGGCGTGGAGACCACTGCTCTGTCAGATTCGGAAAAAAGAATAGAAAACAAAGCCAGCAGAAGAAGGCAACCGCAGGATTCCGCTGGTTCTTTTCAGGGGATGCCAGAGCGCTCCCCAACATCACGAGGCTATTATATGAAAACACCAGTTGCATTTGTGGGAGCTGGGCCAGGAGCTGCGGATCTCATTACCGTGCGAGGTCTGCGAGAACTTGAGCAGGCGGACCTCGTGGTCTATGCCGGCTCGCTGGTCAATCCGGCCCACCTCAAGGCCTGTAAACAGGGCTGTATCTGTCTCGATAGCGCCACCATGACGCTTGAAGAACAGGTTGCGGCAATGAGCGATGCCGCACTTGCGGGAAAGCGGGTCGTGCGGCTGCATACTGGAGATCCTGCGCTATATGGAGCCATCAACGAACAAATTCGAGGACTTGCAAAAAAAGGAATTCACGCCTTCATTGTGCCCGGAGTAAGCAGCGTGTTTGCCGCAGCAGCTGCACTGGGATGTGAACTTACGGCTCCCGACGTAAGCCAGAGCGTCGTCATGACGCGCACACCTGGTCGAACCGCCATGCCTGAACGCGAAGATGCTGCTGCCTTTGCCCGCACAGGCGCGACTCTGGTCTTTTTTCTGAGTACCGGCAACATCGAAAAGCTCATGCAGCATCTGCAGGATAGCGGAGGCCTTTCTCCAGATACTCCGGCAGCCGTTGTCTATCGGGCCTCATGGCCGGATGAACGGATTCTGCGCGGTACAGTGAGCGACATTGCAGACAGAGTGCAGGCAGCAGGACTGGGACGGCAGGCCCTCATCCTTGTCGGCAGGGCTCTTGCTGAAGGGGACAGTGCTTCACGCCTCTACGATCAGTCCTTTTCTCATGGTTATCGCAACCAGCTGGCCACGGAGCACTTCGAAGGCCGCTGTGCCCTGTACACCTTTACGGAACGGGGACTCATCCGTGCCAGGGAAATTGTTTCGGGACTGGGCCTTCCTGCTGTCATTTTCAGTACCCGGCATACCGACCAAAAGGATATCGAATGCATTCCCCCAAAGGGGCTTGACGCCTGCCTTACCGAAAACTGGTCCCGTTTTGCCGCGCATATATTCATTAGTGCCACAGGGATAGCAGTCCGGAAGATTGCTCCCTTTCTGCAGGACAAAACGGTTGACCCGGCGGTACTGGTCTGTCCGGAAAACGGAAGCCATGTCATAAGTCTTGTTTCCGGACATCTTGGTGGAGCCAACCGACTCGCCCGACGGGTAGCCAGAATCACCGGAGGTCAGGCACTTGTAAGTACAGCCACGGACCTTAACGGTATCCATGCACCCGATGACGTGGCCGCAATGGAACACGCCCGAATCATGAACCCGGAAGCTATCCGTTCTTTCAACGCGGCACTGCTTGCGGGAACGCCTGTTGCCTTCTGTGGTCCGAAGGCTGTTTTTGAACGTCATTTTGCAGACTGCGGCCTTGTTGCCTACGAGGAAACTCCAGAAAAGGTCACCTGTCCCCGCGCCATACTCTGGAATTGTGAAAACACGCTCCCCTCGGGCGTGGAACATCTTGATATAACCGATAAGGCCTTCATTCTCGGAGTAGGCTGCCGTCGGGGTGTTGCACCGGACCTTCTCCAGCGTACGGCAGAAGCCTTTCTGAAGGCACAGGGACTTGAAGCAAACCGTCTTGCCGGTCTTGCCACCTGTACGCTCAAGGCGGATGAGCCTGCCATCCTGGCACTGGGTTCCGTATGGAATCTTCCAGTAACCTGTTTTGAGCCGGAACAGCTGGACATCGTACCCGTACCCAATCCTTCAGAACGCGTCCGCGAACGGACAGGAACAGGCTCAGTGTGTGAAGCGGCGTGTCTGCTTGCTGCCGGATATGGCACAGGTCCGGCTCCAGAACTGTACGTCCCCAAGCAGATTCTTGGTGACATGACGCTTGCCCTCGCGCGACTGCCCCACGACTATGGAAAAGATGGCCACCAAAATCTGCCGCAACAGGCACAGCCACTCTGCTCCCGGCAGGAGTCCTCTGCTTCTGCAGAACAAAAGAAAGCTGCTCACCTTAACGCAGCCTGTCTCCCGACCGGGCATTGCTGTGAAGCGAGAAAAGAGAATTGCGCCGCTAACGTCACGGCAGAAAGAGAACAGGGCGAAATCATTGTGGTTGGGCTTGGCTCAGGCTCACCGGATCAGATTACTCCTGAAGTCGACAGGGCGCTTCGTCTGTGCGATACCGTAGCCGGCTACGGTCCCTATCTTGATTTTGTTCGGGAACAGATCAGCGGCAAGCAGCTGATTGAAAATGGCATGCGAGGTGAAGTAGCCCGATGCAGAGCAGCTCTTGAGGCTGCACGGACCGGACGGCATGTCTGCATGGTCTGCTCGGGAGATCCCGGTATTCTGGCCATGGCAGGTCTGCTCTACGAACTGCGCTCCCGTGAGGCCGGATTCCGGGGGCTTCCCATCCAGGTCTTGCCTGGCATCACGGCAGCCAGTCTGGCCGCGGCCAGTCTCGGTGCACCTCACCAGAATGGTTTTTCTCTGGTCAGTCTGTCGGATCTGCTGGTACCGGCCGATGAAGTCAGAACCAATCTGCTGGCTGCCGCCCGCTCCATGCTTCCGGTGGTGCTGTACAATCCAGCCGGTCGCAAGCGGCGTCAGCTGCTGAAGGAAGCCCTTGACCTTCTCCTCAAAGAACGTGGGAATGTACCGTGCGCGCATGTGAAACACGCCGGCCGACCACAGGAACAGAAATGGACGGGCCGACTGGCCGACTTCCCGGCCGACGAGGTGGACATGTCCACCCTCATTGTCATCGGAGGACCGCGCACCCTGCTTGAAGATGGTGTACTCTACGAAGCACGCGGCTATATGGAAAAATACCCGGAACAGGAATGACATGACCACGGCCTTTCACGCATTCTGCCTTGCTGCCCCCCGCTCCGGCGAAGGGAAGACGACGCTGTCCATTGCGCTGATGAGGGCTCTGAGCCGACGAGGATTGCAGGTACAGGCCTTCAAGTGCGGACCGGACTATATTGATCCCACCTTTCATGCCAGGGCCACAGGACGCTCTTCCTTCAACCTCGATACCTGGATGATGGGCCGCGCGGGAGTCCGCAGTCTCTGGGATCGGCATGTTGCCGATGCCGATGTGGGAATTTGTGAAGGCGTCATGGGACTCTTTGACAGCCGGACGCCCGATGATCCTGCGGGAAGTACCGCCGATTGCGCCCGCACTCTCGGCATTCCTGTCGTGCTTGTTCTCAATGCCAGAGGCATGGCCGGATCCATTGCGGCCCTTGTGGCGGGTTTTGAACTGCATGCCGCGAGGATGGGAGTCAGGCTTGTAGGCGTGATTGCCAACAGCACGGGAAGCGACCGTCATGCGGAGCTGCTACGCCATGCACTCGATGCCGAGGGTCTGCCGCCTCTTCTTGGTGCACTTCCCCGAAACGATACATGGCGGATTCCAGAACGCCAGCTCGGCCTTTTTCCCGCGGAAGAAGCGGGAACTCCAGAGGCATGGCTTGATGCACTTGCTGATGCAGCAGAACGCTATCTTGATCTCAACCGACTTCTTGAAATGACTGTGGTACGACGCCCCGTTCCCTGCTCTCTGCATTCCTCCCCCCGCAATTCAGCAGGAAAACGCATGGGCATTGCCAAAGATCAGGCCTTCTGTTTCTATTACGAAGAAAATGAACGTGTTCTGACCGAACTGGGCTGGGACCTTCTGCCCTTTTCTCCCCTCTCCAATACGTCTCTCCCTCCAGAACTTGACGCGCTTTATCTGGGTGGCGGCTATCCCGAAGTCTTCGCCCGCGAGCTGTCAGCCAACGAAGCCATGCGAAAGGCCATTCGGGATTTTGCCCTTCAGGGAGGCGAAATCTATGCCGAATGTGGTGGCTACATGTATCTGTGTACCCATCTCGAGATATCTGGGAATACGGAGCATACTCAGACCAGATGGCCCATGTGCGGCGTTATCCGGGGAACGGCCCGCATGGGAAGCCGCCTCCGCTCTCTGGGCTATCGGGAGGCAGAACTGCTCACAGGCGCGCCCTTCGGACTCTCTGGAAAGATTTTCCGCGGTCACGAATTTCATTGGTCGGAAATAGAACTGGAGGAAGCGTATCCACCGCTCTACAGCATTCGCACAGCAGAAGGATTCCGTAATGCAGGCGTCAGCACCGGAACAGTTCGCGCAGGCTATGTTCATCTGTATTGGGGGAATGAAGGTGAACATGCCGAGCGTTCCCTTCCCCGGCCTGCCCCCCGTGCCCAATTTCAGACAGCATCTGCTGCCGCATCCGGGACAGCATTCCATGACTTGTCTTCCGGGGCAGCCGCCACTTTGTCCTGTTTCCCTCACTCGTCATCAGATTCGGCTGTCATGTCGGGTGTCCAATGCTGTCCCCCAAAAGCAAATCCAAAAGCAGGCAGTACGGGACTGGTCATCCTGCTCAACGGACCATCCAGCGTCGGCAAGACCACACTGGCCCAGATGCTGCAGCAACGTCTGTATGCCGAGTATGGAAAGCCCACGCTTGTGCTGTCCATCGACCAGTTTCTGCACGGAGTGAGCGGCGGGTATGAATCGGTTGTCAAAGGCGTTGCCGAAACGGGGCTCCCACTCATCGAGACCTTTCATGCGGCCATCGAAACAGCGGCACGAACTGGCGCATGGACCATCGTGGATCATGTACCCGGTGAAAAGCATCAATGGCTCGCTGATCTGCTCGAACGACTGTCAGACATTCCTCTGCTTGCTGTTCAGCTTGTCTGTTCAGACAGTGAGCTGCACAGGCGAGAGACAGCGCGTACCGACCGTGCCCCGGACTGGCCCCATGCCGAAAGGCAGGCTCGTCACATCCATCGCCTGTTGCCGGGTCAGCTGGTAATAGACACAACCCGGACCGAAGCAAAGGATGCGGCCACCTGCATTCTTGACGTTCTGCTTGCAGAAAAGGCACTCTCAAAAACCACCGGAATGGAACAGAGCGGTACTTCTTCCTCATAACGGAGACCTTTTTCCCATGAAAAATGAAGCACATGGTGGCGATCTTCTTGCCATGGCGACTCTTGCCGGACGCGATCCCGCGTCTCTGCTTGATTTCAGTGTGAACATTCGCCCTGAGGGAACACCAGATTTTCTCCGAGGGGCTCTGCTCCGGGCAGACAGCGCCCTTTCTGCCTATCCATCCCCCCACGCAGAAGAGGCTCAGGCCGCAGCAGAACGGCATCACGGCCTGCCGGCCTCCCGCTTTGTCTTTGGTAACGGCAGTAATGAACTCATTCACGCGCTGGCCCGGGTTCTCCGCAAACAAAGTACTCCCCGAGCCTTTATCGTTGAACCGGCATTCAGTGAATATGCCCTGGCCTGCCGGCTGGCCGGTCTGGAAACCTGCTCTCTGTGGGGAGGTCTCTCCATTCCGGATCAGACTGAAGGAAACGCTCTGCTCCCGGAGCTTGCCGCAGCTCCGTCAGGCTCAGCCGTCTTTCTGGCCAATCCTGGC
>CAMLXE010000094.1 GCA_946490455.1 uncultured Desulfovibrio sp.
TGGCCACCTTAGGGGCATTGTAATCGGGGTTGGCTTTCAGGCGGGCATCCCCATCCTCGGTTGCGCAGGCATAGGCACCCAGCACGCTTTTGTGCATCCAGCCTTGCTTGTCGCCATAGTAGAGAACCTTGAACCAACCTTTCCGCTCTTCCAGAAGTGTGACTACACGCCGAGTCAGCTTCTCATCATCGGGCAGCTCGTTATTGACCGGGAAGGGGATGGTAGCGATGATTTTGCCGGAGGGAGCATCGCGCACGTTGGTTCCCATCCTGTCGCTGTCCGTAATCAGAGCCTGTACAGGCATGCTCTCGTACGGCATGGCGTTGCTGACAAGCTGGGCTTGAATGCCCGGAGCATTCGTGTCCATGAGCGCATTCTGCGTCTGCCCTTCAACGCTGGTGGAAGCGGGGTTGGGGGGGGCAATACCTGGTGCAGCTTGTCCACCAGAACGTTCTCTCTTCGCCCGCTTTTGCCGCGCAGCATTGTCCCACAGCCAGCCCAGACCGGCATCCTTCAGCCAGGCTTCACGCTCGGGCCATAACCCTTCCCATGCACGCTGTCCCTGGCTGTCCCGGACTTCCGTATCTGCGCCTCTTTCCAGCAGGGCCTTGATAACTTGCGGGTTCTGGTTTCTGCGGACGGCCAACATGAAGGGAGTTTCCCCCATCATCTGGGGATTGGTCACGGCATCGACATCCAGACCTGCATCGATGAGGATATGGACAGCCTGGGGATCCCATCCCTGTTCAGCAACAATGTGCAGAATGTTCTGTCCTCCGGCCTCTTCGGGCAGTCCCTTCTTCGGATCTGCTCCGCCTTTTATCAGCGCGTGCAGTACCGATGCATCCGGCTGGAACACGGCCGCCCACAGCAGGGGGGTGAAACCGTTCGGTAGTATTTTGTTCGTTCCGCCAAAGTTTATGGTGCTGCGCCATTCCTCCAAAGGAGCCTTGCGAACAGCCAGTCTGGCCAGATTCAGAGTCGGGCCGAGATACGCTTCCGCTTTTCCGGTGCCTGGGCGCGCACCAAGCTGGACCATATACTGAACAGCACCAAGTTCCTGTGCGGAAGCACCTAACAGGGCATAATCAAGAACCGTGAGACCTGAGCTGTCCTCTTGATTCCATGCATCGCCTTCCCTGTGAGGAACTGGCTCATCGCTTTCCTGCATACCTTCATATACCCATTCCTGTTTGTCTGCCCAGGCCTGCGCATAGTCATTGAGGACCAGGAACTCAGTGGTTGCCGCTGCGATGCCGGGCACGCCCGGAGCGAATGCTGCCAGAAGCAGAACAAAACAGTAAGGGAACAGACGGATTGACATAAGGGAGCCTCCCATGTGGTCTGTCGGTTGTTTATTGAGATATGGTACGGACCTCGATGGGCTGAGGCACGGCAAAATCCATGCCGTACAGCCGTATGGTTTTGGGCGTGGAACCATCCAGTTCAGGGAAAAAGAATGTCAGCTTTTGTGCGGCCCGTTCCGGTACTGTCACAAGGCGTTCCCCGACGGGGTTTTGCTCGTAGACAAAATTTTCCTGATCCAGCAGAAGGATCTGCTGTTTCTCCGTAAGCCCGGTCAGGCGCACGGGGAACTCCTGCGGGTTTTTGACGGCCAGAATGATGCGCCAGGAGCGGTCTTCCTGTTGTTCAGCCTTGAGGACTCGCGTTTCAGTCAGGGTCGCGAGGTCTTTGCTGTTAGTGATGAGCCGCGTGCCGTCCGAGCCGTCGAGCTGGGCCTGCATATCGCGTGCGCCTTCCTGCATACCCTTCGTCATACCGCCGATGGCTTCCCCCATAATGGAGAACAGGCCACCGAATGCTTCTTGAAGGTTCAGTTCTACTTCTTCTTCGGAGGAAGATGAGGAGGGAGTGGGAGAGAAAACGTGCGTGCTCTCCGGGGAGCCTGAATGCGAAGCAATGGAAGATGATGATTCCGCGCTGGACGCGGTTTTCGCCGTGAAAAGCGGAGCGGCAAGGCTCAGCCCCACAAGACAGTACAGGCCCAGGAAAGTGCTCATAGTGCGCGTATTGCCGTTCCCCTCTCGCCTTTCCGTTTCTACGCCCATTTGTGTACCGACCTCACGGGGGCCGAAGCGGTTATCTGCTGCCTTGCCGGGCAGGCAGAAAAAAATAAACAGGGGAATGAGGCCCACGATGGTCAGCCCCAGCAGCATCCACCAGCCGTTGAAGTTGATGTCGTGCAGACGCCGTACAGCAACGGCCAGAGCAGGCAAGAAAAGTGCCAGCTGAACGATGCCCATGGCATCATCTGCCGTTTCCGTGCCCATAAGCTGCTGAACGGCGGCGTAGATTGCCATGCATACAAGCGAATTGAACAGGGAAAACCACCAGTACTCCGCCCTCGTAGCGCGCCCACGGAATGTTGCGTATTTCCTGAGGCAGCGGACAACGGATTCCTTGAAGCCCAGCCTGTGCGGATTTGGAGTTATGCTATGTGCGCTGTTCATGGCTGTTCTCCTTTGTAGAGCCCGTCAGAATCTTCATGTTGCGGATGGCGGACGGGTTCGGCGTGGTCTCTGTTCTTCCTGGGTGCCTACTTACGAATGATGCGTTCGCCCTTGGGCTGAGGCAGAGGTAAATGCTTCCTCATGTATTCTTCCACCACCGTAATATCGATGGGTTCGGGCGAAGGAATCACCTTGCTATTCTTGAGCATTTCGTAAGCATCCCCGCCGCGTGCCAGATAATCGGTGATGATGATGCCATAGTGGGCTTTGGGGTCGAGGGAAGTGGCCGTGTCCTTTTCATCCAGGATTTCCGCCTTGACTACGCGGGAACCCGCCGGACGCGTACCGTCAACGACATAGCGCAGACCTGCGGTGTGCAGAAGGCGCGGGCCCTTGGCGCCTTCTTCAGAAACGCCATGTTCAAGGGCTGCCAATAATAGTTCTCCCGTGAGTTCGCGTATCACCAGAGTGTTGCCGAACGGGATGACGCTGAGCAGATCGCCCCGGGAAATGGATCCTGCAGGAAGGGCAGCTCGCACGCTGCCGCCGTTACACAGGGCTACATGCGCGCCAAAGGGGCGTGCGTATTCCAGCATGGCGTCAGCGATAAGGCTGCCTCCCAGGCAGTCATCCTCGCGGCAGGCATCCATTCCATCGGGCATGGAAATATTGTGGCTGCCTACCTTGATATTGCGGTATTCATCCAGAATGGTGGCGTAGTTCTTTACCAAGGCACTTATTTCCGCATTGCGCGGTTCTGAGGCAGAAAGTTCTCTCGCTCCACCGCTCCAGGCTAGGGGAACTCCCTGTTTGTCAAAACTGACATTGAGCTCACCCAGATACTGCGTGGCCCGTTTGGCGCTGACCACCAGTACAGGCTGTCCAGAGGGGGAATACTCGACTATGGGATAGGGACCTTCCTCGGAGTCCGGGCCCAGATAGCTGTGACTATGGCCACCTACGATAATATCCACACCGTCCACGCTGCGCCCCAGTTCCCTGTCGTCAGCCAGTCCAATGTGCGTAAGAGCGATGATGTGCTTTACACCTTGTCCCTCCAGCTCCTTTACTGTCCTTTGCAGGCAGTTGACCGTATCTTCGAAAAGAGTATGGGAGCAGGCGGAGGCCAGATTAACTACTTCATTGTTGGCTATGCCCACTATGGCTACTTTTTGCCCGCGTACTGTGAGTACGGTGTAGGGAGCATAGTTGCCTTTGAGCATGGGACAGCCTTTTTCGGGCTTCAGGTTGGCTGCCAGCACGGGAAAGGGAATATCCTCCAGAAAGCGCGTCAGTTCCAGGCAGCCTTCGTCAAATTCATGGTTGCCCAGTGTCATGGCGTCGTAAGGCATGTACTGCGCCAGCGCGGCAAGCATGGGCCACTTGTTTACGCTGTAGAAAAGGGTCCCCTGAAATTGATCACCCGCATCCAGGGCAATGACGTTGTCGTTTTGCGACTTGGCCGCGCGTATGGCACTAGCGATGCGGCTCAGTCCGCCGCGGCATTCTTTGTCATCAAAGCAGGCGTTGCCATACTTGTTGATGCCCGCAATGTGGGAATGTGTATCGTTTGTATGCAGGATGGTCAGTGCAAGACAGTCTTCCTCCAGAGATGGACGCTGCGTATGCGAACAGCCTTCCTGTGCCAGGGACAGGGTAAAAAGCAAAAGCACTGTACAGACTGTTTTCGCGCAATGGCACAGGATGTTCATGCGAACCCTCCCCGAGTAGTCAGGTTTAAGAAACATCTTGCTTTTTGGACTGGCAAGGGGGCCGCAGGCCCTGTCGCTTGCGGCCCCGTTCATGTTAACGCTGTTCAACCTTCACGTTCTGGGCAAAGCCGCTCAGTTCAGCATCAGGGAAGGCCCCTTTGGAAACGATTATCCTCTTCAGATTTGGCAGGGCCTTGAGGGGGGCCAGGCTGCTGATGCCTTTGCTACCCTTCATCTCTACATAGGTGAGCCCGGAGCACCCCGCCAGAGCTTCAAAATCGGCTATCTGGCTGTCGTTGATTCTGACCGAGTTCAGATTGGACAGTTTGGCCAGACCAGACAGGCTGAATGGCTCACCTTCCACATTAACCTTGACCAGAGTAAGTTTTTCCATGGAAGTGAGAGCGGCCATATTGCCCGCGTTCACGATCTTGGCACCTGTGATGCTCATTTCTTTCAGCTTGCCCCAGCCCTTGGCGCAGGCCATGTCAAAGGGGTCTCCGCTTTTTTTATTGTACTCCGAGGTGATGGTGAACTTCTGCAGCTCCGTCAGTTCAGCCAGGGCAGCGGAATTGGTAGCACCGTCCACTGACCAGAGCTTGAGTTCCTTCAGCGTCTTCGTTTTACCCACACTACCAAGGTCACCCACGGGAACGCGCATATTCCAGATTTGGAGCTTTTCCACTTTGGAGGAAGCCAGGGGGGAATAGTCGGTCACGTATTCGGCAAACATGTCAAAGACACGCAGGGCAGGCAATTCGGCGACAAAGGCTATGTTGTCCAGCTTGGTGAGACCGCCATTGAGCTCCACGATCTGCTTCAGCGCACCCAGAGTAGAGAAGTCGGCTTCCTTGACAGCATAGTAGGTGAGCTTCTTCAGTTTTTCACAGTTGGCCAGCGGGCTGAAGTCCTTCACTGTTGCTCCATAGAGATTCAGTTCGCTCAGGTTGGGCATCTTGGCGAGAGGAGCAAGGTCATTGATGGTGCAGTATTTCAGCTCAAGCTTGGAGCTCCCCAGGTGCTGAAGCGGCGAGAGATCCGTTGGAGCGGCTCCATTGATGGTGACGCGGGGATTGCCAGACAAAGTGGGAAAGCCCTCAAAAGACGTCAGGGAATTCCCGGCGTTGATCTCGACCTCCTTGAGGCCGGTCAATCCAGCCATCCATTTAAGGTCTGGGCCCATGGCGTCGCTGGTCAGTTCAAGCTTGATTAGCTTGAGGTTGGCTAAAGGTGACATATCCGCCACGGATTCGGCGTCCATCTCAAAAGAGGTCAGTTTTTTGAGCCCCGCCACAGGAGCGATGCTCGTGAGTTCATCCTTTTTGCCTTTGATGTCGATACTGGTGGCATCGGGGAAGGTCTGGCAGAACTTGACCAGATCTGCATCGTTGATGTTCTCAAGTTTAAAAGTAGGTGTCTTGATTTTGCCAACAAACTCCTTGGCCTGGCTGATGCCATCATCGGTGAGCGCTTCTTTCACGGTGATGGTGCTACCGGAACGCTTGACGGAAGGCTCCGCATAGGCTGACGAAACACTCAGCCCCACTGCCAGCATGGCGCAAAAAATGGTTTTCATGGACATATAGGTTTCCCTCCTGCTTCTTTTTGAGGAATGTTTTGTCCAACCTTTGGGAGACGTTGCCTGTCACCGTCTGCATTTTTCCCCTGAGCCGACGGTATTTGTTCAGACTGCGAATGTCCGCTTGTTCAAACGGGACGCAACGTAACAACCTGAGAACACTGATACTCTCTATTCTTGTGTAAACAGCTCCCTAACGCAGTTATTTTTTCGGGCATCTACCGCCCAATGAACGGGCATATTTGTCTGCCTCTGCTCTGTTCGAAAATCCGGAAGGGGTAATAAGATATACGGAAGAGTTTTTTCCGAATTTTTTTAGATAGTTCGAAACTTGGGTGCCATTTCCGACATCCGGCCTGCCGCCAGCGGTGCAATACACATAGCTCTTGTCCCATTTGAGATTGAGATCCGCTGCCCATGCCGTTGCACATAGTGCGTGCAATACAAACATTGCGACGATAATCTTCTTCATCTTTTGCTCCTTGTCTTTTCATGGTTACAAATAGAACGCCACTGCACTCTAGGCCGAGGCAGGATTTGCCTTCTTCATGCGTCCCTTGATGAACAGCAGGATAACGAGCGTAAGCGCTGCTCCCAGCAGGCAGAAGCCCAGCACGGGACGGAAACGTATCCACGCTATGGCGATGATCACCAGTGACCAGGCAGAGCCCAGCAGGCCTGCCACCAAGCCCGTACCCGCGCCCACGATGTTGCCCAGCAGGGGGATGACGTCGGCGAGGACCTTGAGGGGAGCAAAGATCATGCCAAAACCGGCAATGCACAGCACCACGCCCAGACCGCGCAGGAGCCATGCCGTCGTAGCATTGCCGCTCTTGGCGGATTCAAACATGCCGTTCATGTCCTGCGTACCCATGGCAAGGCGGTAAAATGTGTTGCCGTTGGAGGCGCGGAAAGGAACGAAGGTGTCGCCGTTTACCTTAGCGATAATGGAGACTTCGGCGGACGGTGTTGCAAAAAAGGTCACGCGTACGTCACCGATGGACGGGGCGCCGGGCTGGCGGCCCACATAGAGCGTGTTGCCCTGGGTATGAATCATGCTGGCGCCCTGCTGTCCCACCACCTGAGAGGTATCCATGTTGGCATTGGGAGCAAAGAAAGCCTTTTGCAGTTCCGCGCGCTGCTCATCACTGAGGGAAATGGTCAGAGCCTTTTCCCCGCTAATGGAGCGGGTCAGGAATTCAGGGAAGCGGTACGCTCCAAAGGTGACGTTGGGGGCAATCCAGCTCGCGTTTTCAGACTGGATGCGAGTCTTGTTTTCGTGTCCTTCCATCTTTTTGAAGGTCTG
>CAMLXE010000095.1 GCA_946490455.1 uncultured Desulfovibrio sp.
CGAAGGCGCGCCCCCCGCCGAAACAAAGAATTCGCTCGGGCCTCTGCAAAAAAACGGCAGTGTCAGAAAGTCGGCACACGCAGGCCCGCTCAAGGCCACGGCAGGAAACGGCCGGGAGCGCCGCAAAGGACCAGGCTCTCCCCAACAGTTTCCCGACGCGACCGGAAAACCGTTCCTCTACGGCCGGAGGCACTCGGCAGGCACGGGCACAGGCTTCCATTTGCCGTCCATGGCCTCCAGAGGAAAGGCAACGTCGCTCCCGGCATAATGGACTTCAAGTTTGCCGTCTTCCTGCGCAAGTTCGACGATCACATAGGCATCGTCGTCGCTGTCGGCAAAATAATAATAGCCAGTCTTCTCGGGAAGCTGTTCACTCCAGCCGAAATCTTCCACAAAGACGGTCCGATGGGCCAGACGTACCCGCTCGGCACGGGCTTCGGCCTTCCGGCGGAGCACGTCCGGATCAAGATCCGGAACAAGTTTCTGTTCAACGGCATAGGCCAGCGAGAGCTTGTCCATAGCTTTTCTTCTCCACGCCGTCACGGCGAATCGTATGCGGGGTGTCCGTACGGGGAGGCACCTCCCGCAGCACGGCCATTCTCCTTCCGGCGCAATGCGGAAGCCGGAAAGGGGCCGGTCCTTTCCATGCGGAATGGGGAGAGACCGGGGTCAGGAACGGCGTTTCTGCCGCTTCTCTCCTGTTCCCTACGGGATAAGGAGAGACCTGTCGAGTGGCGATGCCGAAGAGGCCGTCTTCCGCTTGACGCTGCAAGTCTTCCACGCGTATTCTGACAAGTCGGTCCGGTTGCCGCAGGGTCGCGGATGGACCAGAGCCCCGCAACCTGTTGGAATTGAGCCGTAACCATCCGTTTTTTTCTCGGAGAAAAGGAGTTCCCATGTTTGAATCAGCCGTCCTTGGTCGGACCTGCCCCCCGCAGGAATATGAAACGCTCTCCAATACGCTGCGCCTCAGGCTTTTCAAGGCCCAGCGGGACGCCAGAGCCTGTGGCATTCCGGTTGTCATCAGTGTGGGCGGTGTGGATGGAACCGGACGGGGCGCCGTGATCAATCTGCTCTCCGAATGGATGGATGCCAAGGGTATCCGCAACCATACCTTCTGGACCGAGACGGACGAGGAACGCAACCGTCCGGAAGAATGGCGCTTCTGGCGTCGTCTGCCAGGAGCCGGAGAAATGGGCATCTTTCTGGGCGGCTGGTATGGCGAGGCCATCCGCAAGTTCTGCTGCGGAGAGATGAAGACCAATGCCTTTGATCTGCTCATGCAGCGGAGAACGCAGTTTGAGCATACGCTCGCGGCATCCGGCATGGTCATCATCAAGTTCTGGCTGCACATCAGCGAAAAGGAACACAAGAAACGTCTGAAGGACAGACTGGAAAACAGAAAGCTCCATCACTTTACGCCGTATGATCGCGAAAGCGCCAAAAACTACGCCGGGCTGGTGAAGGCAGCAGGCCGGGCCATCACGCTGACGGACCGGGTTGACGCGCCGTGGACAATCGTTGACGCCGTTGACGCCCGCTTCCGCAATATCGCCGTTGTCCGGACCATCATTGCGGCCATTGAGCACGCCGTTGAACAGAAAAAGGCCGAGAAGGCGAAGGCCGAGGCAAAGACCGTTGACGTCACGGCGCCCGTTGCTGCGGAAGACGGCGCCCCGACTGTGGAGATGTCTGCGCTGGATGCGGTTGATCTTTCCCGCACCTGCCCTCCGGAACTCTACAAGAAGGAACTGAAGAAGCTGCAGGACGACCTTTCCGACCTGACCTATCGTGCCTACAGAAAGGGCATTTCCAGCACGCTGCTCTTTGAAGGCTGGGATGCCGCCGGCAAGGGAGGAGCCATCCGCCGTCTGACCGCCGGCATTGACGCCCGCATCACCAGAGTCATCCCCATCAGTGCGCCGAGCGATGAAGAACTCGCCCACCATTACCTCTGGCGATTCTGGCGGCATGTGCCCATGGACGGCTTCATCACCATCTATGACAGGTCCTGGTATGGCCGCGTTCTGGTGGAACGGGTGGAAAACCTCACCGCCCAAGCCGACTGGAAACGCGCCTACGCCGAACTCAACGACTTTGAGGCCCGTTTGCAGGGGCATGGCAACATTCTCGTCAAATACTGGCTGCACATTTCTTCCGAGGAACAGCTCCGCCGCTTCCACGAACGGGAAAGCACCCCCTGGAAGCAGTACAAGATCACGCAGGAAGACTGGCGCAACCGGGAAAAGCGCGAAGCCTACCTGAAGGCTGCCGACGAAATGTTTGCACGGACCAGCACCGAACAGGCTCCCTGGCACATCATTCCGGCGGAAGACAAGAAATTTGCCAGACTGGAAGTGCTGCGCATCTACAGAGACGCTCTTGAAAAGGCCCTCGGACGGGGTCGGCATTCATGAGCCGGAACCAGACACTATTCCCTTTCAGGAGCAACAGCATGCCAGGCTTTCTTCTCATTTCCGATGTCTTCTGCCCGTGGTGCTTCGGGTTCGGCCCGGTTTTCGCCCGGCTTCACAGTGAACATCCGGACTTTCCGGTCCGTCTGCTTGCCGGTTCGCTGGTCGAGACGCCGGTTACCGTGGCCCAGATGAAGGAACGCTCGCCCAACATTCGCGACTTTTTCCTCCGTCTGGAAAAGACAACGGGAAGATCCGCCGCCGGCTTCATCCGCCTGCTGGACGAAAATTCGACAATCCGGCTGCATTCCACGGAAAGCACCCGCCTTCTTCTGGCCATGCAGCGCTTCGCCCCCAGGACGGAACGGCAGATGGACGCGCTGCAAACGGCTCTCTATGCAGAAGGAAAGGATGTTCTGAATCCGGACGTTCTCAGAACGCTGCTCCCCGATCTGGGGATTGATGCCGAACGCTGCCTCGCCCTGCTGGACGATCCTGCCCTCCAGCAGGAGGCGGCCGAAGAAATGCGGACGGCACTGGACATTCTCGACGAATTTCCAGTCTATCCCACCCTCTTTCTCGAAACGGAAAAGGAGCGCATCCCGCTCACCCGCGGCTACGCCCCCTATGCCACGGTCCGGTCCAGACTGGATGCGGCCCTCGAAGGCATGAAGGAAAAGACCGACTATACGGAAGGCGCCTTCTGCGGACTCGACGGCAAGTGCTGCTGAATCCTTTCGGCCAGCACCAGCCATTCGCCATTGCGCGGCTTGTTGCCGTCACCAAGAATGTGAACCCGCCAGAGCTTTCTCGGCAGCGTCGCAAAGAAGTCGAGAACCTGGCGGCATTCTTCCGCCCCTCCCCGGTGCCCCGTGTAGGCATGCACGGAAAGCAGACCGGGAGCGCCAAGCAGGGTGACGGCAGCCCGCAGCGCCGCAAGCGTCGTTTCCGCCCGCGTGACCCGGCTCTTGTCCGAGCCGGGCAGAAAGCCCAGATTGAACACAACAGCCAGCACCCCCCCCGCCGCAACAGGCACCCGTTCCAGCATCTCCTCGTGTCCGGCAGCAATCAGCTCCACCCTGTCCGCCAGCCCGGCCTCCTCAAGCCTGCTCCGCGTTGCCTCCAGCGCCGCAGGCTGCACGTCAAACGCATGGACACGGCCCGCCGGACCGCAAAGTCCGGCCAGAAACAGGGTATCGTGTCCATTCCCGGCCGTTGCATCAATAAGGACAGCTCCACTGCCGCCAGCCTCGGCCATCGCACGCCGGATGGCCTCATGAACGATGCCGTCAAACGGCACAAGAATCCTGCACGGATCATGCATGATGCTTCGCTCCTTTCCAGTTCCTGACGGCCCCTTTTCTCCACGGGAACCCGGTCCCCGAAGCGTCTTCCAGACGCCCTTCCTCGCCTTCCCGCAGAACCCGGTCCCCGAAGTCGGCTCCGAAAGCTCGCCTCCGGACCAGTCGGAAACCCGGTCCCCGAAGTCGGTCCCCGAAGTCGGTCAGAGAAGTCAGCCCCAAAAATCAGTCGGAGAAGCCGGTCCGGGAAGCAGGTCCCGAAAGTCCGCTCAGGGAAGCTCTGCCCGGGGAACTCTGCTCAGGGAGTCAGCAGGCCCCCGGTCCCCGAAGTCGGCCCCGAAAGCTCGCCTCCGAACCCGCCGGGAACCCGGTCCCGAAACCGGTCAGCGCCAACGGTCCCCGAAGCCGGTCCGGGAAGCCCTCCCGCCATGTTCTCCCGCTGGCGACGCCTCTTTCGATATTCCACTCTGACGGGCCTCGCCGAGGCGTCTGCCTCCCCGTCCCATACCGGAAGCCCGGACCGCCAGCAAGACGTCCCCAGCCCGGCAGTCGCTTTCAGAAGAGGCCTTCGTCCTGCCGTTCTGCAAACGCGCTCCTCCTTTTCGGAGATGCCGCGACCGCCTTCAGCGGCGCAGGTTAGTTTTCACCTGACGGGAAAATCGCTCTCTCAACCCTTCACATACGACAATATCAAACACCTCAGCTTCAACCGCCAGTACGCCATACAGATACGGGGATTTTCAGGCGGCATGAAAATAAAATGTTCGCCCAATCAGGGCTGCTCTTCTCTGCCATGCCGGCAGAAATGTGGCGTCCTCCTTTTCTGCTGTTCCACTATCCGCGCAGGATCATACCCAATATCCACCCTGCTCCTGCCGGTCTCTCTTCGTAACTCAAAAGCGGCTTTCCCGCTTTTGGCCATTCACTGTTCACTCAATGAAAAAGATAAAAAAATCACTTTATTGACCTTGGGCATGGCTTGAAGTACAGAGTAAAAGCGTGCCTTTGCATTGCAAGAGAATGGGATGTGTCTGCTCCAGCAGCACGCTCCGGCCGGATTTCAGCATACAGACCCTGACGAGGTGGCCATGCTCAATTTCCTTACCTTTTGTTGTATTGTCCTCCCACTCATTATGGGTGTAGTGATCTACTACACCAAGAGTGCCGGTATCCGAAAACTGCTGGTGCCGGTATCCGTTGCCGTCATGGCCATCTCGGCCATCGGACTCAGCATTCATGGAGCCTTCCGTCTTGATGTGGAATGCCTCTTCGGCATTCCGCTGGACAGCCTGTTCACGCTGCTTGATCTGCTCCTGCTGATCTACATTCTCGGCCTCGGCTGGCAGCTCAAGAACAGGTACATCCTCGGCATGTCCCTGCTGCAGCTCATCGGCGTCATCTACCTCAAGGCAGTGCTTGTCGATCATTCGGTCCCCATCACCGGACTGGTTGCCGACGGTCTTTCGCTCATCATGGTCATCATCATTTCCGTGGTTGGCGGTCTGATCACCATCTATGGCCTCGGCTACATGGACATCCATGAGGAACACCTGAAGCTGCGCGTTTCCCGTCAGCCCCGCTTCTTCGCCATCATCTTCATCTTCCTCGGCGCCATGAACGGGCTGGTCCTCTGCAACAACCTCTCCTGGATGTTCTTCTTCTGGGAAGTGACCACCCTCTGTTCGTTCCTGCTCATCAGCCATGACGGTACGGACATCGCCAGAGCCAATGCAGAACGCGCCCTGTGGATGAACGTTCTCGGCGGTCTGGCCTTTGTCTCCGCCCTGCTCTTCCTGCAGAAGACGGTCGGCTCCCTGTCCATCGAAGTGATCCTGCAACGGATGGTCAGTCTGGACATCAAGAGTACGGCGCATCTTCTGCCCTTCGCCTTCCTCTGCGTGGCCGCCTTCACCAAATCGGCCCAGATTCCCTTCGAAAGCTGGCTGCGCGGCGCAATGGTCGCCCCCACCCCGGTTTCCGCCCTGCTCCACTCGGCAACCATGGTCAAGGCCGGAACCTACCTCCTGCTCCGCATGGCTCCCGCCTTTGCCGGTACCACCATGTCCACCATCGTGGCCCTGTTCGGCGCCTTCACCTTTGTGGCCGCCTGCATGATCGCCGTAAGCCAGAGCAACGCCAAAAAGATTCTGGCCTACTCCACCATCGCCAACCTCGGCCTGATGATCGCCTGTGTGGGCATCAACACGGCCGCGTCCATGGCTGCGGCCACCATGATCCTCATCTATCACTCCGTTTCCAAGGGGCTGCTCTTCATGTGCGTGGGGAGCATCGAACAGCATATCGGCTCCAGAGACGTGGAGGACATGCGCGGACTCTATCACATCATGCCCCGCGTCACCATGATTACCACCATCGCCATCTTCACCATGATGCTGCCTCCCTTCGGCATGCTCGTCGGCAAGTGGATGGCCATCGAAGCCATTGCCCGCGCCTCGCAGGCCATGACCCCCATCATCTTCTTCATCGCCCTTGGTTCCGCCTTTACGGTCCTCTTCTGGGCCCGCTGGGCAGGTGTTCTCATCTCCTCGGCACGCCTGCATGAACCCACCATCCCGGATACGCAGCCCCGCTCCGTCCACTTCGGACTGGTAACGCTCTGCGGCGTTGCCCTGTTCTTCTCGTTCGTGTCTCCCTTTGTTCTGGAAAAGTTCGTGGACCCGTCCATCCTCGCCATGTACACCAGAGCCAATATCCATGTGGATACCGTCATGCTCGGCGGCAGCATCATCGGCGCTGCGGGACAGTTCTGGATCTACCTGCTGTTTGTTCTTCTGGGTCTCGGCGTCTGGTTTGCCTATCGGGCTGCCCGCAGAACCCCCAGTTCGGCATACAGCCTTCCCTACTCCTCCGGACTTGAAACGGAAGAAAACGGCCAGGTCGGCTTCAGGGGCCCCATGGGCGTCTTTGAACGGCCATGCGTTTCCAACAACTACCTGAGTCAGTATTTCGGAGAAGAAAAGATGACCCGCGTCGTTGATATCATCTCCACGGCATTTCTCATCGTACTGGTAGGAGGTCTGCTCTGATGCTTTCCACGCTTGGCGCTATTGGCGGCTTGATACTGACTCCCCTCATCGGAGGTCTGCTGACCGGACTGGACCGCCGGATCACGGCCCGTCTGCAATCCCGCATGGGCCCCCCCCTGCTCCAGCCCTTCTATGACGTCTTCAAACTGCTGGGCAAACAGCCCCGGACAACCAACTCCTGGATTGTCTTCTGTGCCTACAT
>CAMLXE010000096.1 GCA_946490455.1 uncultured Desulfovibrio sp.
CTCTTCCCGGAACCCTCCATGGCACAGCAGGGCCTCATATCCCTGTTCCAGCAGGGTAAGGGCATCCTGAAGGGCTGTTTCATAGCTGGTCACTTCAACATGGATATCCCATCCGAGGTGAAGAATTTCGTTATGCACGGTGTCGGCTACGAGCTGTGAATGGACAAGAGCTGCCAGTTTGAGATCCTGATTCATGATTTGTCCCCATGTTCAAATATAAACAAATTCTGTTCAATTTTGACAATGAAGCAAGATGAAAGCAACTGTCAAAAAGATTATCATGGCATCATTGTTGGATTAGTTTTTTTTGCACGCTTGGAACACTTTATGCTTTAGCCATCGACAGAACTGCATCTCTGTCAGAGAACGGAGCGTAACTTCTGTACTTCCCCCGACTTCTGACAGATGACGAATTTTTTGGTATGGCAGGCAATGACGTTTTGGGGTGAGCACAAACCGAACCTGGAAGTAACCTCTGTCAGGTTTTCAGGAAGCCCCCATAGGGGGTATCTGTTGAAGAATGTACAATGATTGAGCACAGCAAGCGACGCATTGCAGGTACACCGCAAATTCCTCTGGATGTGCGGCAACACCGTTTATGCCACGGATCATCTCCGTGGTATCATAGCCGTGGTGTGGCGAGGTATGCTGAAGGCGCTGGTCGAAGAACATGAGGCATATCAAGGAGACGCTCACGGCGGAAGCCTGGGAAAACTTTTCTCAGGTGATGGGTTGGGACAATATCTATGTCTCTTCCGTCAATAGACCTGGACTTCTTGGTGTGAGGGACCGAGTGCCGTACAGATAGGGGAACTCTTGCATTGCTCTCCAGAAGACGAAGCCATCCTTGACCTCCTGGATGAAAAGCCGGAGTGGGGCTGCCCGGATTCGGCATGTCCGAAATGGATGTCATTGAAGACATCAGGCATCCTACCATGTGTGTGATAACCGATGGCCTCCTGAGGACAAAAGCTTCATTCAAGAACCTATGCGGCTTTCCCTCGTTTTTTGGCTTGCTATGTCGTGGAAAAGCACGTCATCCTGCCTGAAAAGGCCATTCGCAAATGACCTATTACAAATACAGCACGGTAGCTGAGAATGAACTACAAGGGATTGATTCTTCAGGGAACGGACTCCGATATATTGCCATTTTTGATGAACAGCGAATTTTTGATATAAACTCTTTTGAAGAACCTCGCATTCATCCTCAGAGAATCGATCTGGTCTGTGTCGATGAAAAAATTGTAGTTCATGATGGTTTCATACGGGTGTAATACCATGAAAAACAGTCCGATATTATTAAATTATGGATATATTGATGTGAAAATATCTGATAGAACCATGCCAGAATTATAATAAATACATTTGGCATACAGTTCTGAATCTGTCAGGAAAAATGTTTTGCTGTGATGTATCTATTGGAGGTTGATTTCTGTCGATGGAGACTTGAGTCAGCGTAGAGTCCAGCATTTATTCACCCAGAAAAGAGGAGTTCGTTATGTGCGCATCTCTCATCACTCAGTCAGGACAGCAGGGAATGGCTGTGAAGTCTCCTCGTACCATAGCAGAGGCCGGACGCGCTCTGCGTTCCGGTCTCTGGACCTGTGAAGGTCTGACTCGGTTTTATCTGGAAGGAATCCGGAAACTTAACCCTGTCCTGCATGTGATGATCACCGTATGTGAGGACGCTGCGCTGGAACAGGCGGCCATCCTTGACAGAGAACTTCAGGAAGGCGTGGACAGAGGACCTCTGCATGGCATTCCCATTGTGAACAAGGACCTCTTTGCCGCGCGTGGCCTTCCCATGACGGTCGGTTCACCGATCTTTCGGAATGCCGTTCAGGCACAGGACTCCGCAGTTATTGAACGGCTGCGTCGCCACGGCTGCATTCTGCTGGGGCAGTCAAATCTCGGTGAGTTTGCGGCTGTCCCGGTAGGGCGGAATCGGACCTATGGCGATGTGTACAATCCGTGGCAGCAGGACCATACTCCGGGAGCGTCCTCATCCGGTTCGGCAGCGGCTCTGGCTGCCGGGCTCTGTCTTGCCTCCACCGGCTCGGATACGGGAGGATCTGTGAGAACTCCGGCCAGCTGCTGTGGCGTGATGGGTATCAGACCTACCTCAAACCTGATCAGTCTGGAAGGATCATTCCCGCGATCTCTGAGTCTGGACGCAGCCGGAGTACTGGCACATTCTGCCGAAGATATGGGATTTCTTCTTGCGGCCCTTCTGGATACGCCGGAGCGTGCCGCTGAGGTCAGGAGTCCCGCATCCATTCGGTTGGCAACCATTGCCGACTTTACCTACAGCGATGTGGATGAGGTTGTCGCAACGTCTGTCCGTCAGGCCCTGGAGAAGGTCGCAGCTGCCGGTGGGGAGATTGTGGAACAGAGGTCTTCGCTTCTGAGTCACGAACTCCCGACCGATGAACTCTTCACCCTTCTGACGTATGAGTTCAGCAAGATAATGGAATCCCTGTATGCCAGCAATCCGAAGGAACTCTTTGATCCCTGCGTACATGATGACATGCGCCGTGGAAGATCCATTACCGATGCGCAGTATCAGCAGGCAATGGTGCAGCGGAAAAGGTATCAGGAACAGATCGGGAGCCTGTTTGAAGCGGCAGATATTCTTGTCACCCCCACAATTCCAACCCGGGTTCCCCATTACGACTCTCCGGCATCCATCTGGAGTCGGCAGAAGCGGTTCCTCATTCCGGTCAGCTATCTTGGACTGCCGGCCCTGAGCCTTCCCTGCGGGCTGGACGACGAAGGACTGCCGATAGGCCTTCAGCTGATTGGCAGACCGTACTCCGAATTTCGGCTTCTTCAGGCTGCACGCTTCCTTGAAGAGTGTGGTGTGGTGCCTGCTGCACGTCCATCCGCGAACTGGAGCTGACACCGGAACCGTTTGGAAATCCGGGAAGCACTGGAGGCAGAGCGGAGCACATTCCAGCAGTATGATAACCTGAACAGAAACATGTTTCACCTGCAGGGCACAGTGCATATTGCCGTTTACTGTGCCCTGTGCAACTTTTGGGGACAGAGGGTAAGCACGTCATGAATACTGGATCTATTTCCGCCTATGGCGAAGAGCGGAACAGGCTGATTGTAGTGGCCGTTGGCGGGAATGCACTGCTTACGGAGCGTCAGCGGGGCACATTTGAGGAACAGATGGAGAACGTGGAGTACTGTGCCACGGAGTTGTGCAAGATTATTCAGGAAGGCTATCAGATGGTCCTGACGCATGGAAACGGACCGCAGATAGGCCTGATCATGCTGCGCGATTCGTTTTCCCGCATTGTGCGCCCTGTCATGCCGCTTTATGTCTATAGCGCCGAATCACAGGGGCAGATTGGGTTCCTTCTGATGCGCAGCCTCTGCAACCATGTTGCGCTTGCAGGCATTCAGCCGCGTATTACAACCATTCTCACGCAGGTCATTGTCCGGAAGGATGATCCGGCCTTTTCCAAGCCCACAAAGCCGGTGGGACCGTTCTATACGCTGGAGGAAATGGAGGAACTGCAGAAAATTTCGCCGTTCCCCTTTGTGGAAGATTCCGGAAGAGGATACCGGAAAGCCGTCTGCTCGCCAGAACCTGTTGCCATTGTGGAATCGAGCTTCATCAAGGGCTTAACTTCTCTTGGTCTGTCCATTATAGCTGGAGGCGGTGGTGGCATTCCGCTTGTCCGGAATGACGACGGAACCCTGTCCGGGTGTGAGGCCGTCATCGACAAGGACCTGACTTCCGCCTTGCTTGCCACTGAAATAGGCGCCTCCACCCTTGTCATTCTGACGGGTGTCGAACGTGTGGCCATTCATTTCAACACGCCCCGGCAGCAATGGCTGGATACCGTTTCTCTGGAACAGATGAAGCAGTATTACAGGGAAGGTCATTTTGCCGAAGGCAGCATGGGACCAAAGGTCCTGGCCGCCATGCGTTTTGTGGAAAAAAGCGGAGGAAGGGCCATCATTACCCGCCTTGAAAAGGTTGTTGATGCACTTCGCGGGGAAACCGGTACCATTCTTGTTCCCTGACAGGTTGGGGAAGGACAGCCGTAGGGACCTTCAGTCTCTGATGGGCTGTCCTGACCTGAACGGGGCATGAGATATCTGTCCGACTCATGCCCGAAGCCGCTTTTTTGAGAGGATTTTGATGCTGCCGACATCTGTACTGATCGGTCCCGTTGCCGAAGAACTGCTTGCGGAGCGTGAATTTGTCGTTCTGGCTTCCTTTTCCAGAAGCTTCTATCTTGCTCCTGTGCATGGGAAAAGTCAGGGTCTGATCTGCTGCTGTACGGATGCGCTTGAACCCGGTCCTCTTTCTCTCGCCTGCTCGGAGTGGAACGCTTTGCCTGTTCCCGCAGCAGGAACAGGCGTTGTCCGTCAGGATGGCGCCTTGTGCTGGAAAAATTTCCGATTGCCCCTTTCGACAGGAAAAAACTGGGTTCCGCCGGTCCTTCCGCCTGTTCAGGCAAGGAAGCCGCACTGTATGCAACAGCATGCGGAGGCCCTGTTTGCCTGTTCGCTGCATGGGTTCGGGCGGCTGTTGCCGCGGCTTCTGTGGGATGGGGGCCTGCCTCCGCTCCCGGAAGAGCTGCCGCATGAAGATGATACGGAGACCTGTCTGCTTTCCACGGGGCTTTCCTTCCTGGAGCTGGGGCAGGCATGGCTGCGGCAGCCGGAGGATGTCGTTCCTTCCGACTTCGTGTCCGGTCTGGTCGGGCTTGGGCCAGGACTGACGCCCTCCGGCGATGATATCCTTGGAGGCATGCTGATTGCGCTGTTCTGTAGCGGAAAGGAGGAGCAGGCGCGGCTTCTGAAGACGGTCATTGCCGGGGAAGCAAACAGAACGAACAGAATAAGTCGGGCGCATCTGTATGCCGCCGGTCGTGGTATGGGCGCTGCGGCACTGCATGAATGGATTGGGGCACTCCTTTGTGGAGCCGAGAGGTCAAAGCTGGATTCCATTTGCAGAAGACTGAGCCAGATAGGGCATACCTCAGGCTGGGATGCCGCTCTGGGGGCTGCTCTGGTCTGTGTGCATGCAGACTGGTGAAGAAGACTTTTTGCTGCACCATCCTGCCTGAGGCAGAATGGGCAGGAAATCTGGTGAACCGCAGACGGGCTGCTTCCGGAAAGTTCTCAGGAAGGCGGCATGGCGTGCCTAGAGAACTTCATAGATGCGGCAGAAGACGTTGTCGTAGATCAGGCGGAAATAGGGTGAAAATTTCTTGCTTGCCGGATCTCCGATCAGCAGCTGGACCATGAGCGTGTTATACATGCGGTCATCAACAACGAGCTTTTCTCCCGTAACCCTGTTGAACAGAAAGTGAACATTGCGCCTTCTGTCCATGTCTTCCTGCCAGGCTCTGATGGCCGCATTGTCCGGCAGATATTCCGGTGCAATCAAATAATTGCGGTGATCAAGCTGCCCATCGGCAAAAACGTCGATGCTTGCAGCAGGTACCGTGACGCCCGTATTCTTGATGACAACCTCTCCCGTATCAAGCCTGTAGGAAAGTGCCTGCGGGACAATGCTGATGGCATAGCCCCTTCCTTCCTTGGTGACAAAGTTCCAGCTGCCGAATGTGGAAATCCAGAATCCCAGATTGAGCATGTCAAAGCTGACAACGAGATACTGCTTGCCGTCTGCCTGAACGAGCGGATTCTGGGGATTATTGAGCCAGGTTACGAGTTCGGCCGCCTGATCGGATGTCAGGTCCTTGAAAACGTTTCCGGGAACATTGCCCTTGACGGCCGTATATTTGATGAGCTGCCGTGCAAAGCGCGGATCGTCGGTGGCATAGACGGCAGCCGGCAGATACAGGGATGGTCCGCCGTGGGCCGCGCCGTCTGCAACCGTATGGCGCCGGGCAAAATGGTGGGTTGCATAGCCCCAGTCCCACCAGTGCCAGATCATGGCATCTTCCGGAGTTGCCGTTCGCATCGTGCGCAGTGCATCGGCATGACGCCGGTTCAGAATGGGACCATGCGTCATGGACGGGATGAGGCCTGCCAGCGGCGGAATGATGATCACAAGCATGAGGAAGACGGCGGCCAGCCTGTAGATGAAATGGGGACCAATGGAATCCGGGAAGCGTGTGAGTGCCCAGCCGAAACGGCGACCGACGCCAATGAACAGCATGACAGCGGCACAGCCTGCGACCACGGGACGCATTTCTCCCAGTTCGTTCCAGAAGGCCAGGACCTTTTCTCCATAGGTTGGGAAAAGGACAAGGCAGAGTATGGCCGCAAGACAGCAGATCAGAAAGACACGGCGTATTTTTCTGGCCCGGATATCTCCCAGAGTACAGGCAAGCCAGTCCACAGGCAGCGTCAGGCCGAGGGCAACGACCGGAGCCCCGAACATGACGAGTCTGCCGCCCATCTTGGTACTGAGGAAGGTGAGGGCAATGAGGGGCAGGAGAAAGAGCGCTCCTGAGCGGGCCCAGAGAACCAGCAGAAAGCCCAGCATGCCCAGAACGGCTACCGGAGCCCAGGGATGGAAATAGATGAGGATTTCCGGAAGGGAAAGATCCTGAATTTCAATGATGGACTGCGCTACGGAAGGGAAGACCAGCGGGTCCGCAAGTCCGGCCGAGACAGCGTCTCCGGAGCGTTTCAGGTAGCCCTGGATGTGATGGAGCATGGTGTTCAGCACGCTCATGTCCACAAGCAGGACAAGGACGAGAAGGCCGAAGAAAACGATGGTCAGCGGCCGCTGCATGGACTTCAGGAAGTCGCGCACCTGACCAAGAATGGCAACCAGCAGGGCCAGCGGAAACAGTATGCCCGGTATTTCTGCCAGCGCAGGAAGGGCATAGCACAGAACGGCAAGCAGGGCCGTGCGATGTTCTC
>CAMLXE010000097.1 GCA_946490455.1 uncultured Desulfovibrio sp.
TGAGTATGGATACCGTCCGAAATGCCTGTTGTGACTTCTCGCTCTTCAACGCTTCCGTCGGCCTGAAGAATATAGACGACCTTTTTGCCGTCCTTGGGGCGCACGGAAACAACGGGAGCAAGAACAGCCTCTTTGGCTTCGGCAACGGTAATGACGTTCTGGGTGGTCATGCCTATACGAAATAGTCCTTCCTGATTATCAATAAGCGCCTTGCCATAGTAGTAGATGGCTTCGGAGGATGTGGACGAGGAGGAAGACTGGCTGCTTGAGGTCGAAGTGGTCTTGTAGCTTCCGTCGGTGAGTGTGGTCAGACCGGGATCGATGGACGTGAGCGTCGTATGGTACCGTGTTTCCGGATCGGAAAGGATGGAGTAGGTAATGGGCATGCCCGGCTTGACCACGGAGATGTCGCCTTCGGAAATTTCAATCTGGTTCTCCAGATGGTCAAGGTCGGCAATCTGAACAATGGTCGGTGTGGTCTGATTGGCGTTGACGGTCTGCCCTTCGTCAACAGAAACGGAAACGACTGTTCCATCAAGCGGTGCCGTAATGCGGGTATAACCGAGATTGACTTCGTCTGTACTGACGGAAATCTGCGTCTGCTTGATCTGGGATTCCACCTCATCCACTTCAGCCTTGGCAAGGGCAAGGGTATTTTCGGCATCTTCAAGGCTTGCCCGTGATGCCGCATCACGCTTCTTGAGCTGAACTTCCCGGTTGTACTGGGTCTGGGCTATCTTGAGGGCTATTTTTTTGGCCACAAGCTGCGACTGATAGGATTGCAGCCGCGCCTTGTCCGTAGCCAGCTGATTGAGCTGAGATTCGGAATCGATTTCAGCCAGCAAGTCTCCCTTGCTCACCTTCTGTCCCAGCTTGACGTGCAGCTTCTTGATCTGTCCGGAGACCTGGGCGCCAACGCTGACAAGCTGCACGGCGCCAAGTTCGCCGGAAGCATTGACCGTCTTGACAATGTTCCCCACGATTACGGGTTCCGTCAGATAGGATATGCCGGTACTCCTGTCCTGACGGAAGAACAGCCAGACTGCTATTGCGGCAATGATGACCAGACAGGAAATAAGTATCAGTTTTTTCATAGTGATGCTCTGTTACTGAAGCTATGTCCCTCAGAAAGGGACGGTGAAACTCGGTTCATCTCAGACATGAAAAACAATATCATTTTTTATGGATAGTGGAATGGCAAAAAACGACATGGGTGAAATCTCCTGATGGAAAATGAGGGCAGTGCTGAAAAGAGGCTGCCATATTGGGGACTGATATGATACGGATGCCTCACAGCCTGTTAAGGAAATGTGATGACGTTTTTCAGCTATGCAGCCGGATCTGGTACGGAGAGGGCTGGACTCCGGTACCGGACTTGCGTTGTCTATCTTGCGTTCCATCGGCAGTCAACGGAGATGTCATCAATAATCTGATGGATAAGCCCCACATTTTCTGATGGAAGATCTGAGTTGTGCCGCTTGGCATAGGATGAATCTGCGGGCAAGGGGCCGGTGCGTCAGACGGTGCCGGAAAACTCTGAACAGGGGAGCCTTCATCCCTTGCAGGGAAAAGACTGACTGGGTACACAGGTGTTTTCCCCCGGCAGGGACCTCTGTCAGGGAAATCAGGATCGGAGACAGGACAATGCATGAGAATATGAATGTGGCCGTTTGTGCGGCCTTTGAGCCGGAGCTTCTGCTTGAGCAGCTGCGTCTTCTGGGAACGGTTGGTAAGGAATCAACGGCCGGTCGAACCCGGCTGGCACTCACAGATGCCGACAGAGAGGGCCGCGATACCGTTGTCGGATGGATGCGTGAGCTCGGCCTTGCCGTTCATGTGGACAGGATAGGCAATCTGTTCGGTGTGCTGGACGGGAGCAGTTCGGAAGAAGCTCCGCTGATGATGGGATCGCACATCGATACGGTGCGTATGGCCGGTCATCTGGATGGTGCCTATGGGGTGCTTGCTGCGCTTGCTGTTCTCAGGGCCTTTCGCAGGGCAGGGGTGACACCGCCCCGGTCGCTTGTGGCTGGAGCCTTTACCAATGAGGAAGGGGTTCGTTTTCAGCCGGATATGCTTGGTTCGCTGGTGACGGCCGGAGGTTTTCCGCTGGATCTGGCTCTGAACCGTCTGGCCATGGATGACGGCGCCCGGCTGGGCGACGAGCTCAAGCGTATCGGGTATGCCGGCGAGATGGAACCGGGGGCATTGCGTCCGCGTGAATACTTTGAGCTTCATGTGGAACAGGGGCCTGTTCTGGAGGATGAGGGCCGGCAGATTGGCATTGTGGAAGGGGTGCAGGGCATTTCATGGACCCGTGTTGTCCTGTCCGGAGCGGCAAATCATGCCGGAACCACGCCAACCAGGCTGCGCAAAGATGCAGGCTATGCAGCTGGCCTGATCATTACCGGTGTCCGTTCCATTGCCGAAGCACTGGAAACGACGGTGGGTACGGTGGGAAGCATCGGGTTTGAACCGGGACTGATCAATGTCATTCCATCCGGAGCAGAGCTGACCGTCGATCTCAGAGACCCTGATGAAGGGCGGCTTCTGGAAGCTGAAAGGCGTCTGGACGAACTTCTGCATGAGGTGTCCATAAGGGCGCATGTGGATGTCCGTTCGGAAAGACTGGTTCATTTTGCTCCTGTCCCCTTCAGTCAGGAGCTTGTTGCCATGATTGAAAGACTGGCGGAAGAACGCGGTCTTTCCCATAGACGTATGATTTCGGGAGCTGGGCACGATGCCCAGATGATGGCCAGGATTGCCGGAGTGGCCATGATCTTTGTTCCCAGCGCCGGCGGGGTGAGCCACAGCCCTGATGAACGTACCAGTGATGAAGACCTGATTGCAGGAGCCAGACTTCTGCTGGATGCCGTCCTTCAGCGTCTGTAAGAAAAAAGCCATGTCTGCCCTGTGCTGGAAACATGGCCTTCAAGCTGTGCACCGGCTCGGCTCAGTTCTGCCAGACGGCGCGCAGCATGCTGATTTCCCGTGCATAGCCGGGAAGTTCATTCGGGGTTTCCAGATAGAAGGGCAGGGAACGCAGCCGGGGATGGTTGATGATACGAACAAAGGCCTCAAATCCGATGCTGCCTTCACCGATACGGGCATGGCGGTCCTTGTGACTGGCAAATGGGGTCAGACTGTCATTCAGGTGGATGGCGTGGAGTCTGTCCAGTCCGATGATGCTGTCAAACTGCTCAAGCACACCATCCAGATCGGAAACAATGTCATAACCGGCTGAATAGACGTGGCAGGTATCAAGGCAGACGCCAAGGCCTTCCGGATGGCGTACCCGTCCGATGATGGCCGCAAGTTCCTCAAATCTGGAACCGACTTCGCTGCCCTTGCCGGACATGGTTTCCAGAAGAATCCGTGTGGGGCGTCCGGGGCGTACAACCGTATCGAGCATGGCCACAATATGGTCGATGCCTGCTTCCATTCCCTGTCCTACATGACTTCCAGGATGGATATTATAGGGTGTTCCGGGAAGAATGCCGTCCAGCGTTTCCACATCTTCGGCCAGCACCTGTACGGCAAAGCTCCGGATATCAGGATCTGCCGAGCAGGGATTCAGCGTATAGGGGGCGTGCGCAAGCAGCCGGGCAAAATGGTGATCCTTCATAAGCGTCCGGAGTGCTGCCGCGTCATCCGGATTGACTTTCTTGGCCTTGCCCCCTCTGGGGTTACGAGTGAAGAACTGAAAGGTAGTGGCTCCGATGGAGAGCGCCTCCCTGCCCATATTGAGATAGCCCTTTGACGTGGACAGATGACAGCCGATGGCCAGCATGAAAGCTCCTTGAAAAAAATGAGATGAAAAGGAGAAGACAGGAACGGTCTCCCGTGCAGTATTGCTGCCTTTCTCTTTCTGAACCTTGGCGGCAACTGCGCCCTGTACATACCGAAAGCAGGCCACCGGGGAGGGGCTGATTTCCATCTCCTGGCAGTGCCTGACGAATGAACAGGTTCAGGCAGCGCAGGGCCGGCAGAAATTTGTCCTGAATGCTATTCTGCAAAGGTTGCAAGGCATTCCTTTCGGATGGCGTCCCGCACTTCAATGAAGTCCGGCATCCCCCAGGGTAACCCTGTCCGACGGGAGGGAACAGCGTCCACAATCGTTTTTTCTCCACCGCATATTTCCACCCGGACGGATACGGGTTTTCCCTGCTCAGTGGCATGCTGTACGGCCTTGGGAGAATAGGAGGCGATCAGAGCTGCGGCATCCTGTACCACCTGAATATCCCACGGACCCGCAAAAGGTCTGGCCAGACCCAGCGGTCCTGTAAAATCACACAGGCGAAAGAGCATGTCGCCGGGACGCGTAAGCCGTTCCAGCTCCTGATTGTCACTGGCATTGCGGCCGAGAGCCAGCCAGCTGGTTCCAGCCCAGAACTGCCGCCCCACATTGGCGAGTTCAAAGTCATGGGCGCCAGGATTGGGAAGACGGGTCAGAACGGGCCAGTAGCGGCGGGCATTTTCCTTTTCGGCCAGCCGGCAGCCGCCGCCGGGTGTGGGAATTTCGGCAATTCCCATCTGCTCTGCCAGTTCAAGCTGGCTGCGGCGTCCGCGTCCCGAAAAATCCAGCAGGCGGTTTCTGTCCACAAGACCGTCCCGTTCGGCCGCAATGGGCTCCAGAAGTCTGGCCGACAGGGGGCGCAGCAGAATATCCCGGACATCACCGTCTCGACGGATGACGTTCAGAGTGTCCCGACGCTGGGACATGGGACGCTGCCCGACGACTTCTCCGGAAATCAGAAATGAGGCGTTTCTTTCACGCAGAAGAGAACCGGCATGACGCATCATGAGAATCTTGCAGTCCACGCAGGGATTCATGACCTTGCCGAATCCATGTTCCGGACGCTGCCGCAGCATCCGGATATAGTCGTCGCCAATATCAATGGCTTCGATATTCAGCCCGTAGCATTTTTCCCAGTGCGGAATGAGCTGGGGTTTGCCGAAAAAGGGAGACACAAAGTGCAGACAGCGGACGGTAATACCCTGATCCTGTACGAGTCTTGCAGCAAGAATGCTGTCCAGTCCTCCGGAAAAGAGTGCCAGCGCAAGGGGAGTATGTTTGTTCATCAGAACATGGTAGCGCACGGTATGGCTGAATACAAGTCATGAGCGAACGGCTCTCCGGGGGAAACACAACCTGAAGGAAAGGCGACAGAGGTACGAAACCCTGTTCAGGAATGAGGGCTGTCAGATCTGTCGGCCCGGAAGAAAATGCCCCGCAGTTCCCTTGAGATTGTTTCGCGCCGCCGGGAGAATGCGGATTCTGAGACCGTACCGCGTTTCTTTGTGATTTTCATGTGCTTCCGTGCAGGGGGCGGGAAAAGAAAAGGCCCTCACAGGGGAGGGCCTCAGAATCACTTTTCGTTGAGCCAGCCCTTGATCTTTTCGAGCTGGCTGGCGATGGAGCGGGGGCCGGTTCCACCGGGAGCATTCCGGCGGGCAACGGCAGCTCTGTAATCGAGCACATCAAAGACGTCCGGACCAATTTTGTCGCACAGACGCTGCAGCGTACTCAAGGGCAGATTTTCCAGAGGAACATTCTGTTCTTCGGCTTCGGCAACGGCTTCACCCGTAATGTGGTGGGCTTCACGGAAGGGAATCCCCTTGGTTACGAGGTAGTCGGCCAGTTCGGTGGCATTGAGGAAGCCCAGAGTCATGGCGCGCGTCATGCGGTTTTCATCAAATTTCAGGGCACGCAGCATACCGGCCATGAGTTCCAGCGAGGTGCTTACCGTACGATCCGCATCAAGGAAGGGTTCCTTGTCTTCCTGAAGATCGCGGTTGTAGGTGAGCGGAAGCCCCTTGAGGATGGTGAGCATTGCCGTGAGATCACCGTAAACGCGTCCGACCTTGCCGCGCATGAGTTCGGCAACATCGGGATTTTTCTTTTGCGGCATGATGGAAGAGCCTGTGGCATAGGCATCGGGCAGGCGCACAAAGCCAAAGGCGGGATTGGACCAGATGATGATTTCTTCACAGAATCTGGAAAGATGCATCATGATGGCACTGCCGCAGAACAGGGACTCGATAACAAAATCACGGTCGGAAACGGCATCCATGCTGTTGTCGAAGGTGCCGTACATGTCGAGTTCCTGAGCGACGGAAGCGGGATCCAGCGGGTAGGTCGTTCCGGCGAGGGCAGCAGCTCCCAGCGGGCTGATGCGGACACGGCGTTCGCAGTCGCTCAGACGCTGCACATCGCGGCGAAGCATCCAGGCATAGGCAAGCATATGCTGGGCGAGGCTGACCGGCTGGGCAGGCTGCATGTGGGTGCATCCTGGCAGAATGGTATCAACGTGGGCTTCTGCCTTTTCCACAAAGACGCCGGCAAGCGCGCGGGCCAGACGCTGCCATTCACGAAGTCTGTCCGAGACGAACAGACGAAAATCCAGAGCGACCTGATCGTTGCGGCTGCGCCCCGTGTGGAGCTTCTTTCCCACATCTCCCACCAGTTCGGTGAGGCGACTCTCAATATTCATATGAACATCTTCCAGTTCCTTCTTCCACTGGAATGAGCCATTCTCGATTTCTTCCCGTACTGCGGTGAGCCCCGTGACAAGCTTGTCTGCCTCTTCGCTGGTCAGCACGCCCTGACGGGCCAGCATCCGCGCGTGAGCGCAGGAACCGGCAATATCCTGTTTGTACAGTGCCCAGTCATAGGAAATGGACTGGGTATAGGCTTCAACGGAAGCAGCTGTCCCTTCATGGAACCTGCCACCCCAGAGTTTTTCTTTTGCCATGTGGCTCTCCACTTGTAGTCTTGCCGTACGGGCCGAGGATTTTCCCCGAAGTGTTTTCTGATGTGGCCTCAGCATTTCCTGACT
>CAMLXE010000098.1 GCA_946490455.1 uncultured Desulfovibrio sp.
ATGGGCTTCTCCATGGGAACCGTCTTCGGTTTGAATATCCGTGCGGCGCAAAAACACGCCGCACGGATGGAATTTTGCCCTGAACTCGTTAATGTTACAAGAGACTCCACAGCATTCTGGCCGCCATAAGGCAGACAAAAATGCCAAAACAGCGCTTCAGCTTTCCCACGGGCAGCGCGTGAGAAATCCGTACGCCAATCGGTGCAGTAAGCATGCTTGCCACGACAAGCGCCGCAAGACTGGGCAAATAGATGAATCCCAGAGACCAGTTTGGCAAGCCTGGTACCCCCCATCCATTCCAGATGTACCCAAGGGCTCCTGCCAGGGCAATAGGCAGTCCGAGAGCTGCCGAGGTTCCCACAGCAACCTGAATGGGGACATTGCACCAGGTCATGAACGGGATGGACATGGTTCCGCCGCCAATACCGGCAAAGCTGGAGATAAAGCCTATGATTCCCCCAACTCCTGCCAGTCCCTTTGTTCCTGGGAGTTCCCGTCCCGGCTTCGATTTGGACTCAAGCAGCATGCGGACACCGACAACGACGAGAAAGCAGGCAAAAAAGCCCTTGAGTACAGCTGTGGAAAGCCCGGCGGCTATCCAGCTTCCCCCAAAAGTCCCTGCAAGAATGCCCGGTGTCATGCTTTTCCAGATATCCCAGCGTACGGCACCTCGCTTGTGGTGGCTCATGAAGCTTGAAAACGAGGTGAAAATGATGGCCGCAAAGGAAGTTCCAAGAGCCATGTGCTGAATCTGCTCGGGAGGGAAATGCTGCCAGGCAAACAGGGTGGTAAGCATGGGGACAATGACAATACCGCCTCCAACACCAAGCAGACCGGCAATGATGCCGGTTATGGCCCCAGAAACCAGATACAGCAAAAGCGAAATCAGCACGCGAATCCCCCACAGGCAGGCTCAAGGCTGACAAGTCTCAGCCCGGCTTCCTTGACTGATTCACAGCCCGTCAGAAGCATGGCCTGAACAAGCTGGTCGTGCAGCATGGCGGCAAAGGACCGGACGCCTTCGCCCTCTCCGCCCATGGCCGCAATGATGAATGGCCGTCCCAGCATGACTGCATCCGCACCGAGAGCCAGCATCTTGAGAATATCCACACCGTTGCGAACACCGCCATCAACCAGAATTTCCATGCGTCCTCTGACCAGAGCCGCAATACCAGGAAGAACCTCAGCAGTTCCCGGCGTATGATCCAGAACACGGCCACCATGATTGGAAACAACGATTGCGTCACATCCCACACGGTTGGCGATCAATGCGTCATCCTTTGTCATGACGCCCTTGAGGATAAACTTCATCCCCATGTCGTGGACACGGCGAACAATGGCAGCCAGTTCCGATGGTGATTTGGGAGCAACGGGACGCCCCATCTTGGCCAGGGTAATCAGTCCGGCAGCATCAATATCCATTCCGATGGCAGAACAGCCGGTCTTTGATGCCTTCAGCAGCTTTTCGTCCAGTTCTTCACTGTCCCACGGCTTGATGAAAGGAATGCCCCAACCCTGCTCCTTGCTGATGGCCGCGAAACCAGACTCATGAATGAGAGGAGGAACACCATCTCCCGTACAGGCTACAATACCGGCTTCCTTACAGCCAGAAACAATGGCCTCGATATACTGCTCCTCTGTCAGCTTGTCTCCCATATTGTAGCTTACCCCACCCACAGGAGCTGCAAGTACAGGCATCTGCAGGGGCAATCCCAGCACCGTGGCTTCCGTAACGGGATGCTTGACATCATGGACAAGCCTCATATTCAGACGAACACGATCCAACGCTGTAATATTATTACGAAAGGCGCTTCCCGTACCAAGTCCACCCATACCGGGCACCTCTCCAGAACAGGCTCGCCCGTCACATGAGGGACAGACTCGGCAAAATCCTTTCATCCGTTCACGCGCTGTTGCACGCACTTCTTTCCAATCCATACTAGCACCTCACAAAAGTTCGTATCCAAAAGAGAATGCTGTCTGCCCCAAAGGGCGGACAACGTTCTCTGAACCGGATACCCTCCCCCGTTACCTCCAATGCCTTCCGAAAAAATCTCCCGGAATACAACGCTTCCCTCGGAGGGAATCCAGTCAAAGTCCAAAGGAACCGGATACTTTTTCCAGTCCTGCCCAATTCGACTACGCCAAAGTCCACACCATCGTCAAGAAGACATGCTTTCAGCCCTTTCCCCGTCTTGACACTCCCATAATGTTCCCTGTCTCCTCAATCACAGAGGGAACACTGCAAGGCATGTGGGTACATTCTCGAATGCAATATCGAGAGACGGAAACCAGCTTTCTGTGCCTCCCCGGCTTTCTCAGAAAGATATCTTGCCGCGTGAGGGAACTTCTCCTATGCTCTCGGACAGAAAAATTCTGTCCCTGTAACCGATGGTGATTGCATGTCCAACGAACAAACTCTGGCACACTCCTCCACCGTTCCCGGTCCGCATGCCCTGACTGAAAGGGCAAAGCAGGTCCTTTCCATCGAAATGGAAGGCATCGCCGCCGTAAGGGATCGACTCGATGATCATACTCCAGATGCACCGCTTCTGCGCGCCCTGCATATGCTCGTCACCTGTACGGGCAGAGTCGTGGTGACGGGAATCGGCAAGTCTGGTCTTGTAGGACGAAAGCTCGCCGCAACCCTTTCATCTACCGGTACGCCTGCCTTTTTTCTCCATCCGGTGGAAGGCGCCCATGGCGATCTCGGCAGTATCCGCGATACAGATGTCATTCTTGCCATCTCCAACTCTGGAGAGACGGCTGAACTGAATGCCGTACTCCCGGCCATGAAATCACTGGGCGCCGGTATCATTGCTCTGACTGGCGGCATGCACTCCACTCTGGCCCGTCTGGCTGACATCACCCTGAATACCGGCGTACCGCGGGAAGCCTGTCCTCACGGTCTTGCGCCCACAGCCTCCACGACGGCGGTGCTTGCTCTGGGAGATGCACTGGCTGTCTGCCTGATGGAGCTGAAATCCTTCACAGAAAAAGATTTTCTTCGTTTCCATCCTGGAGGCAGTCTTGGCCAGCGTCTGAGACTTAACGTCAGCGAAGTCATGCGTACAGAAGGACTCCCACTTCTGCCCGAAACCAGTACCCAGGCTGAAGCCCTGCACCATCTGGATAAGGGAAAGATGGGAGCTGTTCTTCTTCTTGATGCAGACAGACGCGTCTGTGGTATCCTGACTGACGGCGATGTACGTCGGGCCGTATGCAGCGGACGGCTGAATCTCGAGGGGGCTGTAACCGATATCATGACCCGCTCCCCTCGCTGTGGAAGCAAACAGGATACGGTAGCTGTGCTGCTTGATCTCATGGAAAGCAAGGCGATTACGGTTTTGCCCATTGTGGACGAAAACCAGCACCTGCTCGGTATGGTCCATATGCACGATCTGCTTGGACAGGGGAATGTCACCTTTTCCCGGTCCTGACCGGTCTGCCATGAATAACAGAATTGGACAAGCAAAAGGCATAGGGATGTTATGGAACCGGTCACACATGCGTTGAGTGGCGCCGTCATGGCCTTTGTCCTCCCGCGGCGTCTTCGCCGCTGGTGGTTTCCTCTCTGGGCTGCCGCTGTGGCCGCTTCCCCCGACCTTGATGTTCTGTTTGTTCATAACCCTATGCAATATATTGAGTACCATCGAGGAATCACCCATTCACTGCTGGGAGGGCCGGGACTTGCCCTTCTGGCTGCCCTGCTGCCTGTCTTTCTGACACGCCGCAAAAAGGAACTGCTTCATGATACAGTTCACTGGACGCTGCCGGCTGCCTGGGGCTTCGCCTGTCTGCTGATCTTTCACCACATCTGGCTTGACTGCATGAACTCCTATGGGACGCAGGTCTTCCTTCCCTTCAGTGATTACAGAGTTCGCTGGAACGCTCTGTTCATCGTTGATATTCTGCTGCTTCTCCCCTTACTGGCAGGTGTTCTTCTTTTCCGAAACCGCCAAAAAGTCATGGTCGGGCTGCTTCTCTGGACCCTTCTCTATCCGCTTGGAGCCTTGGGCATTCGACTCGGCCTCGAAACGCATCTGAAAGAAATCCTGCCCGCAACAGGTACATTCAATCGTCAGTCTGCAAGTACAGGTCTGCATCTTCCCGATTCTGATCAGGGCAACTGGCAGGAAGTCCGCACCCTCCATCTTGTACCCGATGCCTTCTCTCCATTTCACTGGAAGCTCATCCTTGATACACCCACCACATGGGATACTGCAGGATGCTCAATCTGGACAGAATTGCCACATAGTTTTCTGACCTATGCCAAGCCTCCACAGAAACTCTGGCAGGAACTTGGGGAAAAAGACCGCATGTTCCGTCTCTACCAGCGATTTGCCGTTTATCCGGCTGTGGAGCGGATTATTGATGGAAACGACCAGACGCCCGAACTGCCTCCGGCAAGCAGAGAATGGGTATTCAGCGATCTTCGTTTTGGTTCCACCATTTCTTTCGTGGACAATATCCAGACACGGAGGAATGGTGAACAGATCAATTTTCGAATCATGGCGCGCCTTCTTCCTGACGGTGCCATTTCTGCCGTCCGCTTTGTCACCACAACCGGAGTTGGTGGTGACAGCGGCTGGCAGCCGCCAACACCCTGATCTGAAAGCGAAATGGCCTGTACGCATCATCAGGACCCTTTCTCCAAAGTCATTCTGCTCAGCCCTGTCTGACGGGGTATGGCGCAAAACGCTTACCTAAGGATTTCACACAGGATTCAGTTCACGGGAAGCCTGCATCCAGTCACAGTTGCACCAAACCAGTCCTCAAAACATATCTTCCAATAAAAACCCCGGCATCTGTAAGAACAGATACCGGGAGCAAATACATAGAGAAAAAAGCAGTTAGTCCTGTTGCAATTCCTTGCGTAACCAGTTCTTGATCTCGGGCAAGGGTTCAAAAACCCCTTTCAACGCTCCGTACTCATCACGGAAAATACGCTCCAGAGGCTCAGGAAGCGGAACAGATACCAGATCGTCGGCCTGTTCGGACGAACGCCGTACAAGGCGTACGGAAGGAGGGGTATTCCAGGCATCCACAACAAAATAAAAGGAAACATCCGAACGTGACCGGACAGGAGGATGGGGTGAACGCCAGTCGTTGTTTCCCCATTCAAGGTAGAGGGTCACAGCCAGCTCGGGACTCATGTCCCAGTCAATGGGCAAATCGGAAAAGGCAGCAAGAGGCGATGGGGTATGTAAAGAAGCAGACATGGCTTTCTCCATTTTTTATCAGTAATAACTCCTATTATAGTTTTAGTCAAGATCATTCCATGTCATACCGGCGCAACTTGTTGTGCAGTGTGGCCCTGGTAATCCCAAGTCTTCTGGCCGCTTCACTCTTATTATCGCCCGTCTCCTGCAATGTACGCAAAATGGCAGCCCGTTCCAGTTCGTCCAGCGTCATGGAAGTCCCCTCAGCGGGAGAAAAGGTAAAGCTTTCCGCCGAATCGGCTTCCTTGTGATCCTCATCTTCGGACAGATGAGAAATGGCCAGCGGGAGTTCTCTCTCGCCGATGTAATCTCCAAGACAAAGAATAACGGCCCGCTCTACGGCATTTTCCAGTTCCCGTACATTGCCTGGCCATGAATATTTGAGCAGCATATCCATAGCCCTCGGGGTAAATCCCTTTATCTCCTTTCTGTTGGTCAGGGCAAAACGTTCGAGGAAGGCGGTGGCAAGCAACGGAATATCTTCCTCCCGCTCACGCAAGGGCGGCACTTCCACACCGATTACATTAAGTCGATAATAAAGATCTTCACGGAATCTGCCGGCCGCAACCTCTTCGCGCAATTCTCTGTTGGTAGCCGCAATGACACGCACATCCACAATAACAGGTGTATCGCTGCCCACTCTCTGAACTTCCCCCTGCTGCAATGCCCGCAGCAGCTTTGCCTGAAGCAGCAAAGGAAATTCCCCAATTTCATCAAGAAACAGCGTGCCCCCATCGGCCTGCTTGAATCGCCCTTCACGTCGCTTGTCCGCACCGGTAAAGGATCCCTTTTCATGCCCGAACAATTCCGACTCGAGCAGCGACTCGTTAAGAGCGGCGCAGTTTACGGTTACAAACGGCTTATCACGTCGTGAACTGGCTTCCTGAATGGCGCGGGCCACACGCTCCTTACCCGTACCCGACTCCCCTGTAATCAGAACCGTAGCTTCCGTGGGCGCAACCGTATTCACCATTTCCACCAGTTCCCGCATCTTTTCGCTGCGGCCCAGAAGCCCGGAAGGATTTTCCCTTAGAAAGTCACGCAATTCCTGATTTTCAACAGTGAGTCGGGTGTGCTCCAGAGCCCGCTTGAGCGTAAGCTGCAACAGGTCAAAATCCAACGGCTTTTCCAGATAGTCATAAGCGCCGAGGCGCAGTGCAGCCACCGCCGTTTCCACGGACTGCCAGGCTGTCATGATCAGCACCGGAATGGACGGATTATAGCGCAACATTTCCCGAACGGCGGAGATACCATCCATCCGAGCCATGCGCACATCTGTCAGAACGGCATCATAGGCACGTTCTCTGACCTTTTCCACGGCCGTATCTCCGTCATCGGCCTCATCCGTCTCATAGCCCCAGCCACGCAAGACCATCCGAAGCATATTCCGATGTGCACTGTCATCATCTACAATCAATATGGTTGGCGACGTACTCATTATCCTGTCCTTTATGCAATAACATCGTATCCATCAGTCACTCAAAGAAGATTCATGCGTGACAACCAAGTCCCTGCCCCCTTCATCCGTTCTCAGGGGCAGCAGAATACGAAAAACGGGTCCCTTTCCCGGTTCGGAT
>CAMLXE010000099.1 GCA_946490455.1 uncultured Desulfovibrio sp.
GCATCCAGAATGGCTCCATGCCGTGCAGCCTCTTCCGGGCCTTCCTTGGAATGATGAATCCAGGTGTGAACACTATGTCCTGCCTTGAGCAGATTCAGCACGATGGGAAGTCCCATGGTTCCCACGCCAAAAAACGCAACATTGGCCATGCCTATACTCCTTTGGAAGCAGCTAAGGATGTAACAGCGTGAATCTTTCTTTTTGTTCCTACAGCAAACTATGACAGGGAAAATGGGAGCGTCAAGATGGTTGCAGAATCGTAGTGCATTCCTGTTAGGGGGAAAATTGGTTTTGGAGGAGAATTGGGGGCGGACCACGCTTTGAAGCTGAGGCGTTCAATATAAGAAGACTCCATGGGGAAAGAACGTTCTGCATTCAGTCAAAGAAACTGCTTACGTTTGCCATAACCTTGTGCCTCAAGGTCGTCATTTGCTGTCTGTGTCTGTGGAAATCCCGGGTTGGTACCTGCGAGAAGGCAGGAGATCCTTTCGTTTTGAGAGCTGCACGGGGTGGACGGTCATTACTGGCTATGGGTGCTATCCGAACCTTCTGTTCTGATAAATGTCTCGGCTTGAGTGGGCAGGACAGGGGCAGCTGGAAGAGGATGACTGGATGTTCATGGTTGTGATGATCTGGCAGTTACCTTTCCCTGACGAATGGTGTGCACGCTTTTGGAGACAGAGTCTTACACAGGATAGTCAGCCGTTTTGGGGTAGCGGTAAAAATGACAGGGGACTGAGACATCCTGCATCCACGGAAATTACTTCACCACACCGGTACGTCCTCGAGTAATCCTGTCGAAAGTGGTTCCCTGAGCTGATTCAGTTCTTTGCACGGAAGATGTCTTTTACTGAATTTTATTTGTGATGATTGGCTGTTGGCTTCTGGTCAGGATTGATTTTCAGGGGAAATGATTTTTTCTGTGTAGCATTTATTTTTAATTCGTGCTACCGATACCCTTGCTCAATGTGCACATGTGAGAAGCAAAGACTTTCTTTGAGTAACACGTTTTTTGAAAAAATAGCACAAAGAGACTCCAGCAGAAAAGTTGGAGGACAGGAGGAATGGGATGGCGAGGCAAGGAATATTGCTTTTGTGGTGTATTTTTTTTCTGGCCGGAGGCAGTTGTCTGGCGGCGGAAGAGAACACAGAGGCAGCAGACGATATGTCTTCGAACCCGGTATGGTCCATGACTCAAGGTTCGTTGAACGCCTTCACGTTACCGGAAGTCACGGTGTACGGGGTTGCTGATCAGGCTCCGGTATTGCCCGTTACAACATCTTTCGGGACACAGTTCAATGTGGTCACGGAGGAGCAGATTCGTCTTCAGGGAGCTCTGGATTTCTATGACGCTCTGAGAAATGTCCCGGGGGTTATGTTTCAGAAAAAGAACATTCTTGGCGGTCAGACGAGTTCCAGCCTGTACATTCGAGGACGGGGGGCCAGCCACCCCAGCCCGGATCTGAATATTCTGTTTGATGATGTGCCCAGAAGCGGAGTCCTGTATGGACAGGCCCTTGCAGACGGTATTCCGGTTTATGCACTGGGTGGAATGGAACTTTACAAGTATCCTCAGCCGTCACGTTTTGGCAGTGGGTATGGGATGATCAATTTTATCCCAAAGTACATGACCGAACCGGGTACAGAACTGAAGATCGGCATGGAAGGCGGCAGTTACGGTACCTTTGCCGAAAATATTGGTATAGGCATGAAGGAGGGGAAAGGAGACATCTATGCTGCTCAGAGTCATGTACGTACCGACGGGCATGTAGCCCATTCCGCGGCTGACCAGACAAGCTATTACCTGAATACCGGCTATCAGCTGACGGATACATGGAGCCTGCGTCTGATGGCCAATCATGTTGATGCCAGCACTGAGGCGCCAAACAGTCCTCTGACCGGTGCCCCCATGTATCCTGAACGTTTTGACACGGAAACCACGCTGGTTACCCTCTCTCTCGCGAACAGCTACAAAAAGGCATCCGGTTACATCAAGGGGTATTACAATAACACGAATTTCTATCTTATAGGCGAAAACAGCGGAACAGCCACATCGAAGCAGTCCAATGATCTTTATGGACTCCGAGCCCGTGAAACCTTCTGGCTCTGGAAGGGGAGCGAGATAGTAGCGGGATTTGATCTGGACAGAATGAATCTGGAAAATCGTCAGTCATTCCATACTACAGGTAAGGAGACCGTATGGGATTTCCCGGATATCACGGTTGTTTCTCCCTATGTCGCCATCAGTCAGCAGTTTGGCAGTGATGACGGGTTCCACATCATCCCGTCTGCCGGATTGCGCCATTATGCCAATAATACCTTTGCTGACAAGACGACTCCGCAGGCCGGACTTGTTGTCGGTTACGGGAACACCAACCTGCATGCCAACTATGCGCGCGGCGTCAATTACCCAAGTCCTGTCGTACTGCAGAACTTTTTGGGCAACAAGAGACTTCCTTCCGGATTTGATACCGAAAAGATCAAACCCGAGGTTGTGGATCATTATGAGGTTGGTCTGAGCCATGTGGAGGAAGGTCTTGGTTCAATCAATGCCACAGTCTTCTATGATGACGGTAAGGACAGGCTTCGTGCCTACATGTGGGGTGCAGCTCCGGATGAAACCTTTTTCAATTCTTCCACAGCTCGTTATAAAATAAGAGGACTGGAACTTTCTGGTACGCTTACTCCCATGCAATCACTGGATCTTTTTGCCGGAGCAACCTGGATGCGGGTCAAGGCAAGAGGGGATGACGGAGTCGAGCGGGACAGAATGCCCTATACTCCCAGTTTTGCCTTTCAGGCAGGATTCAAATGGCGTTTCCTCGAACATTTCCAGCTTAGCGGGGACTATCAGTATCTGCGCGATATCTATGCCGCCACGTCGGCCCGGACGAGCAATCCCAGCAATCCGTCCAGCAATTTTGCTGAACTGACAGATACCGACAGGCTTCCCAACGTGAACGTAGTCAATCTCCGTCTTGATTATGAATTTGACTATGAACCGTGGCAGATTCGAGACGGCAGAATCTTTTTGGCCATCGATAACGTGTTTGATGCCGACTATGCCTATGCGCTGGAAAAGAGCGGAACACAGAAGGCCTGCTATTTTATGCCCGGAAGAACGGTTATGGCCGGGTTTGAACTGACTTTCTGATACACAGACAGGAGCTTGCCGTATATCTGCGGCAAGCTCCGGGAGAGACACCATGAAGCTCCAGGAAAAAACAGGGCGAGATCTGTTGAGACAACAGTTTTTTGACACACGCGCCCACGACTGGGATGCGCGCAATCATTCTCCGGAACTGCGGCGTCAGGTGGCAGCCATGCTTGACGAATTGAGGATTGAGGAGGGGATGACGCTGCTTGATGTGGGATGCGGTCAGGGAATTCTTTTGCCCTTTTTGCGAAAGCTCGTGGGGGAGAGAGGACGTCTGATTGCGCTGGATACCTCTGCGGCCATGCTTTCGGGTGTTGCTGAACGGGATGCCGGAACTCTGGCCATTCATGCACCTGCTGAATGCATCCCATTACTCGACTGCTATGTGGACAGGGTAATCTGCTACTCGGCCTTTCCTCATTTTACCGACAAGGCCGCAGCTGCCGGCGAATTTTTCCGAGTCCTCAAAATCGGAGGCTCAGCGCATGTCCTGCATACCGGAAGCCGGGATTTCATCAATCAGCTGCACGACCGCTATCAGGAAGTAGCCGGAGACTATCTGCCCTCAAGACAGGGCATGGAAACTCTTTTCCGGAATGCGGGGTTTTCCAGCCTGTGTCTGGATGAAGGGGAAAATCATTATGCCTTTTCTGCGTTCAGGAAATGAAGATCATGCCGAAACGAAGTGTCTTTTTGGGGATAGTGCTCTGGATTGCCCTGTGGATTCTGCTGGCTGGAAACATTGCCCCGCTTTGGGCGAACAACGTGAAGATTGTGGCTGGTAGTTCGCTCATTTCAGATATTGTTCTTGCTTTGACCGAGGGAGAGGCAGAGGTGCTGACTGTGATTCCGGGAGCCAGCTGCCCCGGTCATGAAGCAGTCAAGACCACCGATCTGGTTTTTGCTGCCGATGCAGATATGATTCTTGTGCATGCCTTTCAGCAGAAGCTTCCCTGGCTGAGCAGCATGAAGACAGCCGGGGAGGATGGAAAACCACAACTTGTCGTACTTGAAACGGAAGGAAGCTGGCTTGTTCCGGAGGTCCAGAAAGAAGCTGTTCGTGATATTGCAGTCATTCTTGCTGATGCCTTTCCTGCATGGCGTGAAACGCTTTTTGAACGGGCAAGAACACGTCTTGCCTGTGTGGATACTGCAGAAAGAGAGGTTTTGACCAGACTTGCACCTCTTAAGGGAGCTGTCGTGGCGGCGTCAGAGATGCAGGCCGACTTTGTGCGCTGGGCGGGTCTGGAAGTCCCTGTTACCTACGGACGCCCCGAGGCAATGCATCCGATGGAACTTGTAGAGCAGATCCAGCGTCTGAGTGACAGGCACATAGCTGGTGTTATTGACAACTGGCAGAGTGGCGCCGATGCGGGGCTGCCCCTTGCCATGGAACTTGCCGTACCGCATGTGGTGCTTTCAGGCTTTCCCGGATTCAGGAAGGATGTTCCTGATTATGGGGCACTGCTTCGGTACAATGCAGAGCAGCTTCTGAAGCTGGGGGCAGAATAGAATGGCAGATGTGCTCGCCAGTCTGGAAGACGTAGTTGTGTCATTCGGACGGCGTGAGATTCTTCATGGCGTGAATATGGCTGTGGAAGAGGGATCGTTCTGGTCAGTCATCGGGCCTAACGGGGCAGGAAAATCCACACTGCTTGGACTGTTCAACGCAATGACGCTGCCCCAAAAGGGAAGGGTCCTGTATCGTGGAGAAACGGTCCTGCCACAAACTGCACGAAAAGTTCGGCTTGCGGTTGCCCATGTCTTTCAGGAGGCTGACTTTGATCCAAGAATGCCTCTTTCCGTCATTGAATCTGTTCTGGGTGGAACCTATGGTCGTCTAGGCCTTTTCAGACGACCGGGGAAAAGGGAACGGGAGAGCGCCATGCACGCACTGGAAGTTGTGGGAATGGCAGAGCTTGCGTCTCGCCCTCTGGGAGAGCTTTCAGGTGGAGAACGTCAGCGCATGGCTCTCGCAAGAGCGCTGGTGCAGGAACCGGAACTCCTGCTGCTTGACGAACCGACAGCCGCGCTGGACTGGCAGGCTCAGAGAGAAATTCTCGAGCGCATCGCCGACCTGAGAGGACGATTCCGATTGACCATCGTGATGGTGACACATGATCTGAATGCTGTTTCCTGTCTGGCCAGTCATGTGGGCATGCTCAAGGAGGGACGGCTCATCTGGCAGGGAAGCGTTGCCGAGGCGATGCAGGCCGAGCTTCTGTCCGAACTTTATGGCGTCCCGATTACCGTGACTGAACATCATGGGCGTCAGATAGCCCTTTTTTGATTGCCGGCGTGTTGCCGTGTTCTGGAGACATCATGGATGATCTTCTGCAGTACGCCTTTCTGCAACGGGCCCTTGTCATGGCACTTCTTGCAGGGAGCGTTTGTGGCGCAATGGGCGTTTTTGTTGTCCTTTGGCGTATGAGTCTTGTGGGGATGTGCATTTCTCATGCAGCCTTTGCCGGCGCACTTGTCGGTCTGTGGCTCGGTTTTCCCCCTCTTGCAAGCGGTCTTGTGGGCAGTCTGGGGGCTGCCTCTCTTGTGGGGCCTCTGGCAGACCGACCGGGATTCAACCTTGATACCGCCATGGGAATTATCTTTTCCATTGTCATGAGTCTGGCCATGCTGGCGCTTGGACTTCTGCCGGGGGCTCGGACTGAGGGGCTTGGTTTCATCTGGGGAAGTCTTCTCACGGTTACCACGTTTGACCTCTGGCTCATGGGGTGTGGCGGAGCTCTCCTTTTTCTGTTTGTCTTTCTGTTCTTCAAGGAAATACAGATCATCATGGGACAGAAGAAGACAGCTATTGCGCTCGGAATTCCGGTGAAAACCATCTATTATGCAAGTCTTATCCTGATGGGGCTTATTGTCGCCTTTGCACTCAAGGCCGTCGGAGGATTGCTTATCTATTCGCTGATTGTCACTCCGGCGGCAGGAGCTCTGTATCTTGCCTATGACCTCGGAACCATGTTCATGCTTTCGGCAGGAATGGGCGCGCTGGCCGCGGTAGGGGGACTCTGGCTTTCCTGCTATCTCGCCGTTCCACCGGGGGCGGCCATCGTACTCGTGGCAGCGTTGTTCCTTGCACTTGCCATGCTGTTTTCACCCAAGGGAAAAGGCCAGAAAAACCAATCCATGGATCGTGTTCCCGGCCATGTTGAACATTCGTAATGAGGACTTGGCCATGCTGTCTTCGCGTACGGTTTTTCCTGTCGGGAGTGTCCATGTTCTTCCCCGGTACCGCCTTTTTGCTTCGCATTCCTGTCATGGAAAAGCCTTTTCCTGCAGGGGGGATTTCTGTCCAAATGGCATTTTGAAAAGATCGACCGCCTTGTGTCATGGCTTGACTCTGACTTTTTATGGAAGCGTATTCCTGTGGGGATGTCTTCAGAAAGCTGGAAAAGGAGCCGGCCACGGGAGTACGGGGCAATGATCCTTCACGAAGGTCGTATCTTTGTGCTCATGCTGGTCTTTTCCCTTCTGATACATGGTGCTGTTCTTTGGAGAACACCGGACAGGGAGACGATTTCAGCGGGTTCAGCACTTCCGCTGCACCATACTCCGGCTTCCTCCATATCAGGAGTCATACGGAGTCTTCCGTCTGAGGATTCAGAAAAGGTCGCTGCA
>CAMLXE010000100.1 GCA_946490455.1 uncultured Desulfovibrio sp.
TCTGGCTCACGAATCCGGCAAGCGCTTCAGCGTTGACGCCGCCATGGCCAAGCTGTTCGCCGCTGAAACCGCTATGGATGTTACCACCAAGGCTGTTCAGATCCACGGTGGCGTGGGTTACACCCGCAACTTCCCTGTCGAACGCATGATGCGCGACGCCAAGATCACCGAAATTTACGAAGGTACCAGCGAAGTACAGCGCATGGTTATCTCCGGCAACATTCTTGCCTAAGACCTTCTGAAGCAGGCTTCCTGTTTCACTGGAATCAGGCCCTGAAGAGTGCATAATACAGGGCGCCCGATGGACATAGCTCTATCGGGTGCCCTACATACTCCACATCTGTCGGTCCGCACATTACGGTCCCGGCAACGTGCTGGTGAGGAAACATGAAAAAAGTAGTTGTTTGCTACAAATGGCTTCTGGACGATGCGGATATCCGCGTCAATGACAGCAATCGCCAGCTGGATACCAGCAAGGCGAAATACAAGATCAATGAATACGATCGTAACGCCATCGAAGCTGGTGTACAGCTGAAGGCTGCTACCGGTTGCGAACTCGTGGGTGTGACCTGCGGTACTGCGACCAAGGATTCAACCAAGGATGCCCTTTCCCGTGGTCTCGATGCGGTGACCTACATTAACGCCGCCGCTCTGGCCGATGCCGACAGCCGCGCTACCGCCAAGGTTCTTGCTGCTATGATCAAGAGCCTCGGTGCTGACGTAGTCATCTGCAGCGAAGGTTCCAGTGACGAATATGCCCAGCAGACCAGTTCTCGCCTGGCAGCCATGCTTGGCTATGCTTCCGTATCTTTCGCCCACTCCATCGAAGTGGCCGGCGATACGCTGAAGATCAGCCGCAAGCTGGATGACGGCATGGAAAAGGTTGAAGTAACCGGTCCCGTCGTCATCTCCGTTGTACCCGACATCAACGATGCTCCCATCCCCAGCGTGAAGCAGATTCTCGGTGCCAAGAAAAAGCCCGCCAATGAGGTGGATCTCGCCGCTCTTGGCCTTTCCGAAGCCGATATTGCTCCTCAGCTGCAGACCGTAAGCATCCTCGCTCCTGTTGTTTCCCGTAAGGCTATCCGCCTGAACGAGGGTGATGTAACCGTCGCTGCCGCTGCGGCCGATCTGGTGAAGAAACTTGCCGCCGATGGCGTTCTGTAAAGCTAGTTGAAGGGAGAAATACAAATGAACGTATGGGTTATTGCCGAAACGCCCGCCCTTGCTACGGAACTCGTAAGTGGCGCCAAAACCATTACCAATGGTGCCGCTGAAGTGACCGCTTTCGTGGGTGGTGATGAAGTCGCTGGCAAACAGGTTGCCGCTTGCGGCGCCGCCAAGGTGACCGTTCTGCCTCTGCTTGCCAACGCCATGTGGGAAGATTACACCTCCGCTCTGGTCGAAAAGGCCAAGGCTGAAGCTCCTGCCCTGATCCTCGTTGGCTCCACCAAGCGTGGCAAGGATATGGCTGCTCAGCTTGCTGCTCTGCTTGACGCTCCCTGCGTCTCTGACTGCAAGAGCCTGACCGCTGATGGCGACACCAAAACCGTGACCCGCATGATCTACGGTGGTATGGCTGTCAAGACGCAGACCACCACGGCTCCCACAGTTATCCTTACTGTAGCTCCCAAGAGCTATGAACCTCTGCCTGAAGATGCTGCCAACGCCGGTTCCGTCGATGTGATGGCTGCTCCCGCTGCTTCCACCGTCGTAGTGACAGGTCGTGAACCCAAGGTTGTCAGCGGCGTAAACCTGAACGATGCGGCCTCCGTTGTTGCCATCGGTCGTGGTTTCGTCGAAAAGGACGAAATGAAGCTCGCCGAAGACCTGGCCAAGGCCATTGGTGCCGAAATGGGCTGCTCCCGTCCTATCGCCGAATTCTTCAAATGGATGCCCGAAGAAGCCTATATCGGCATTTCCGGTCAGATCATCAAGCCTCAGCTGTACATTGCCGCCGGTATTTCCGGTCAGGCTCAGCATATCTCCGGTATGCGTGACTCCAAGATCGTTGTGAGCGTAAACAAGGACGAAAACGCCCCCATGAACGCTCAGTCCGACTACTACATCGTCGGCGACATCAAGGAAGTTCTGCCCGCTCTGACCAAGGCGTTCAGCGAACGTTAAGCCGTCTGACGTGAAGAGTGTCAAGGCTATGCCTCGTTTCAACCCCCTTCCGTCACCACGGTACCTGCTGTGGCGACGGAAGGGGGTCGTGGGCTTCCCCTGAAGGACTTTTTTCAAACCAGACACAACCCCCCTCATGGGGAGCAAGGGGCATTTTATGGCCGATTATGATGCTATAGTTGTCGGGGCCGGTCTGGCCGGCAGCACGGCCGCTTACTGCATGGCCAAAGCCGGACTCAGCGTGCTGATTCTCGAAAGAGGTGACACCGCGGGTTCCAAGAACGTGACGGGTGGCCGCCTTTACGGGCACAGCCTGGAACGGGTCATTCCCGGTTTTGCCAAGGAAGCGCCGATTGAACGTGTGATTACTCGTGAAGTCATCTCCATGATGACCGAAGAAAGCTGCTTCAATATCGACTTCCAGTCCTCCAAATTTGCAGGCAACCCCCTCGGTGAATCCTACACCGTCCTGCGTGCCGAATTCGACGCATGGCTCACCGAAAAGGCCGAAGAAGCCGGCTGTGACGTGGTCTGTCCCGCGCGTGTAGACGATTTCATGATGGAAAATGGTAAGCTCGTCGGCGTGATTGCCGGTGAAGACGAACTTACCGCTGATGTGGTCATCCTCGCTGATGGCGTCAACAGCCTTCTTGCTCAGAAGCTGGGCATGAAAAAAGAGCTGAACCCGCATGAAGTCGCTGTAGGTGCCAAGGAAATCATTGAACTTCCCGAAGACGTCATCAACGCACGCTTTGGCCTGAATCCTGGTGAAGGTATGGCTCGTCTCTGTGCCGGTATGCCTTCCGACGGAATGGTCGGTGGTGGCTTCATCTACACCAATAAGCAGAGCCTCAGCATCGGTATCGTGGTCACCGTTGCAGAACTGACCCGTGCCAAGAATCGCGTTCCCGACATGCTGGAAGCCTTCAAGCAGCATCCTTCCATCCGTCCCTTCCTCGAAGGCGGCAAGACCGTGGAATATTCCGGTCACCTGGTTCCCGAAGGCGGCCTGAAGATGATGCCTGAAATCGTTCGCGACAACGTACTTGTCGTGGGTGACGCTGCGGGATTCTGCCTGAACCTCGGCTACACCGTACGCGGCATGGACCTGGCCATCGCTTCTGGTGAAATGGCTGCCAAGGCCGTTATCGAAGCCAAGGGCAAGAACGACTTCTCTGCTGCCGGCCTCTCCAGCTACAAGAAGCTGCTCGAAGAAAGCTTTGTTATCAAAGATATGCAGACGCACCGTAAGGCTCCTGAATTCATCGAACACACCTCCCGTGTGTACAATGAATATCCCGCGATGGTCGAATCCATGTTCTACGACATGTTCACTGTCAACGGTACGCCTTCTCAGCTGACCTTCAAGAAGTTGTTCCCCCATATTCGGAAAGCCGGCCTCATCAACCTTGCAAAGGATGGCTGGAAAGGACTGGGTGCCATATGAGCATGAGCATTGAACAAAAGTTGTCTCTCAACAAGTTCGTTGTTGATGAAGGCAACCCGCATATCATTGTCCATCAGGAAAAGCTTGACGACGCGACCATCAAGACCCTGACCAAGGGCTGCCCGGCCGGGTTGTATACCCTGAACGAAAAGGGACAGCTTGTTTTTGAAGTGGCCGGATGCCTTGAATGCGGCACTTGCCGTGTTATCTGCGCCCACAAGCCCGGCGGAATGGAATGGAATCATCCCAATCCGGCCTTCGGGGTTATGTACCGCTTCGGCTAGGCCTGAAGCTTCCTTGCTCCGAAAAAATTGAGAAATCCCCTTCAGAAGGAAAGCTGATCGTTTTCCTGAATCTGAAGGGGATTTTCTATTGCCACGCAGCAGTCCCAAACGTATTGGGTTCTCTTTTGCAGGCTGTCGATTGAAGGACATCCGCAATCACAGCAGAAAATTTCTCTTATCTCTTTGGAGAAGACATTGTTCACTTCAAGGGAGAGAGTCCTCAAGGTTCTCCCTCCCCCTCAAGGGCAAATCATATAAGGCGGTCAGCCTACCTCGCGGCAGGCTCTCCAGAAACACGTGTTACTCTGACCTCACCAATGCGCAGCCCATCCATCCGCAGGACTTCCCAATGCCATCCGGACCAGTTCACGCCCTCGCCTTCAACGGGAATATGCCCAAGCTCCTTGAGCAGGAGTCCAGACAGCGTGGAGTAGGAAACATCCTCAGGAATATCAATCCCCAGACTGCTTTCCACATCATCAACGGAAAGTCTCCCCGGCATGATCCAGCTTCCGTCAGTCTGCCGAAACCGGGCCGGGTCGTCCGCAACTTCTCCCATATGCCCGGCCAGAGCGGAAAGAATATCCAAAGGGGTTACAATGCCGATGGCCGTTCCGTACTCATCCAGAACAAACGCAAGCTGCGCCAGCTTGACCCTGAAGACATCCAGCATGTCCGGTAAGGGCGTGTATTCAAAAACAGCGGGAGCCGGACGAACAAGCGAAGCAATGCGTTCCTTTCCACCTTCTTCATGAAGCCGAAACAGATCGCCGGTGTTGATGACCCCAAGGGCTTCATCCGTATCACTCCGCTGTACGGGAAGGCAGGGTAAGCCTGATGTGCCGGCCAGGTGCACAATTTCCTCATATGAAGCAGAAAGATCCAACCACTGCACCCTATGCCGAGGCGTCATGATATATCTGGCAGTGCGCCCTCCAAGCCGGATGACTCTGGCCACCATATTCCGTTCTTCAGGGGCAAAGATAACCTCATTCTTGTCCTCTGCAGCAAAGGCGGCAATATCCAGCTGTGTATCTCCCCCGGATGACGTCTTTCCTCCAAGAAGATTCAGCACGATGCGGGCCGTTGATTCCCGAAAATCCTGAGAAGTAATACGCCGCCTTCGATTTCTCAGAGCTATCTGGTTGAACAGCTCGACCAGCACCGAAAAGCCGATGGCCGCATAGAGATACCCCTTTGGTACATGGAAGCCAAGGCCATCCATGATCAGGCTGAGTCCTATCATGAGCAAGAAGCCAAGACACAGAATGATTACCGTAGGATGTGCATCCACAAAGGCTGTCAGGGGACGTGCGGCAAGCAGCATGACACCCATCGCGATGATGACTGCCAGCATCATGACCGGCAGTTCCTTGACCATCCCCACGGACGTAATGACAGAATCCAGAGAAAAGACCGCATCCAGAATAAGAATCTGTACCACGACCTGCCAGAAAACAGCCTGATGCGCTTCATGCCTGCCGTGAGAGATGCCTCCCTCCAGCCTCTCATGCAATTCCATCGTTCCTTTCAAAAGAAGGAAAATGCCACCAAGGACCAGAATAAGATCCTTGGCCGAAAAGCTTTGCCCAAACAGTGTAAAAAGAGGATTGGTCAGGCTGACAATCCAGGCTATGGTTGACAGCAGGATCAAGCGCAGAATCAGAGCAAGGCTCAAGCCAGTGGTAAAAGCCTTACGCTTCTGACTGTCGGGAAGTCTTGAGGAAAGGATGGAAATAAAAACAAGATTGTCGATACCAAGGACAATTTCCAGCAAAATCAGGGTCAGTAATCCAATCCACGCCGTGGGGTCGCTCAGCCAGGCAAAATCCCATGCCATAAATGAAAAAGCTCCAGTGTTGAGGTGTGGTCGCCTTTCTATTCCGATTCCCGACAACCTGCGCGGTTTCCTCGAGAATTGACCAGACGTTCAGCCCCATCACGAGCTTTTGTCCAGACGATTCGGCGTTTAACTTCCTTACACCCTAGCACACTGAAAGAATACAGAAAAGGCTTCTTTTCCTCCTGCAATACAGACATTATTCCATTCGTCCGGCATGCATTCGCCCCAGCAGGAGTTCAAGCACGGTATCCGCTTCAAGCGCAGCCGCCATGGTGACTCGAGGCGACAGAGGAGGCATATGAGGGCCTACGGCACATGTCATATCCCCTACAATGACAAGCCGCCCCATGCTCTTGCGAGTCATATCAGACCCTCCCCAGCCAGCCATACCGGAAGCAGAAACCACCCGATGACCTGCACGCAAAAGCGTTTCAACCAGCATTCGCTTTGTCTCTGGCGTATCTACAGCTTCCACAACCACATTGCATCCGGTGCAAAGCGCCAGAACCGAAGCCTCCGTCTGCCGTTCATGGCTCAGCACAAGCTCAATCTCCGGATTCAGTTCGCGGAGCTGTTCCGCGAGAGCATCAACCTTGAACTGCCCCACATGGCGAGGGAAAAAATGCTGCCGATTCAGATTGGAAGGTTCCACGACATCATGATCTGCAAGAATCAGCCTGCCTATACCTGTCCGTGCGAGCATCATGGCACAGTTGGAACCCAGCCCTCCTGCACCAATGATTCCTACGCAGGAATGGGCAAGCCTGATCCGCTGCTGCGGATCAAGATACCGGGAAAGCGCTTCATCCAGACAAAAGCTGTTCATATCATTCTTCCACAGGCATAGGCGGTATCCAGCGGTTCCCAGCTCTTGCATACGGGCTGGTAGCCCTGAGCCCGAATGGCAGCCATCATTTCATCAACATTGCGCCCATCGGCAATCTCAAACTGCGCGGTGTCCTTCACCTCACCATCTGAGACATGCCCTCCCACGGCAGTGGAAACTCCCGCTGAAATTCGAGTAATCCCCAAACCTATCAATCTATCTCGCAGTTCCGGCCTTTCCCGGGTCGAAAG
>CAMLXE010000101.1 GCA_946490455.1 uncultured Desulfovibrio sp.
CCGACGGCAAGCGCTACAAGAAGGTTCTGAAGCCTGGCGATGCTCCCGAAGCCGAATTCTGCATTCCTGCCGATCAGGTCGTTCTGGTGCGTGAATACTGCAACCTGCATGGCCTCTGGAAAGCCTGATTGCCATCAGCAGCCCCTGGAATTTACCTAAAACAGTCTGGGAGAAGACCAATGGAAAAATATGTTTGCGGAGTTTGTGGTTATGAGTATGATCCGGCACAGGGCGATCCCGATAACGGCATTGCTCCCGGTACGGCCTTTGCCGATCTGCCTGAAGACTGGTGCTGTCCTGTCTGCGGCGCCGGCAAGTCGGAATTTTCTCCGGCCTAGGGCCTGACTCTTCTTGAAGACTCTGGGGGTGTGGTGGTCTTTTTCGCCGCACCTCCTTTGTTTTACAACCATTTTTCATTGAATGGGGAGGAAATGATGAAACCTTTTGAACTGGCCAAAGATGTGTTCTGGATTGGAGCCGTGGACTTCAACAAGCGCAACTTCCACGGCTACAGCCGCTCTCCCAGGGGGACAACCTATAATGCCTACCTGATTCGGGATGAGAAGAACGTTGTCTTTGATACGGTTGACAACGAATATGCCGGCACCATGTTCTGCCGTCTGTCCAAGGCTCTCCCTCTGGAAAAGGTTGACTATATTGTCGTCAACCACACCGAAAAGGACCATTCAGGCGCTCTCTGCCAGCTTGTGGAACGCTGCCATCCCGAAAAGATCTTTGTCTCCACCATCGGAAAACGCTTCCTTGACGCCCAGTTTGATACCTCCGGCTGGCCCATTCAGGTGGTGAAGACCGGCGATGTCATCAACATAGGCAAGCGGAACATCCATTTTGTGGAAACGCGCATGCTGCACTGGCCCGACAGCATGGTATCCTACATTCCTGAAGAAAAGATGCTCATCAGCAACGACGCCTTCGGCCAGAACATTGCCTCCTCCGAACGTTTCGCCGATCAGTATGACCGCAGTCTGCTCGAACAGGCCATCAAGGAATACTACTACAATATCGTGCTTCCCTTCTCGCCCATGGTTCTCAAGACTCTTGATCTGATTGCCTCCATGGGAATCGAGATTGAAACCATCGCGCCAGACCACGGCCTCATCTTCCGTACGGCCGAAGACTGCCGGTATATCCTTGAAACCTATCGGACCCTGGCCGAGCAGAAGCCCCAGCCCCGCGCCCTCATCGTGTATGACTCCATGTGGGGTTCCACCGGCATCATGGCCTCGGCCATCGGAACCGGACTTGAAGAGGAAGGCATCCCCTACCGCATTCTGGACATCCAGAAAAACCACCACAGCGATGTCATGACGGAACTTGCCAACTGTGGTGCCGTGCTGGTGGGATCGGCAACGCACAACAATACCATCCTTCCCGAAATTGCCGATGTACTCACCTACATGAAGGGACTCCGTCCGCTGAATCGTGTGGGCGCGGCCTTTGGTTCCTACGGCTGGTCCGGAGAATCCGCAAAGATCATTCAGGAACATCTTGCTTCCATGCATATGGAACTGCCTGCCGAACCGCTGAAGATTCCCTTCGTTCCCAAGCATGAGGGACTCGCCCAGTGTGTTGCGCTCGGCAAGACCGTGGCTGCTGCGCTCAAGGCCAAATGCGGGATTGAAAACTGATGGCAACCCTCTACCCGACTCCTAAACAAGGGAGGACTCCATGGATGTAATCCTGCTGTCGCGGCTTCAGTTTGCCGTGGCCGTCTTCTTCCATTTCATCTTTGTCCCGCTGACCCTTGGTCTTGTCGTACTCCTTGCCATCATGGAAACGCTCTATGTGCGCACCGGAGACGAAATCTACAAGAGAATGACCAAATTCTGGGGCAAGCTCTTCCTCATCAACTTTACGCTGGGCGTTGTCACCGGGATTACGCTCGAATTTCAGTTCGGAACAAACTGGTCCCGCTATTCCGAGTATGTGGGCGACATCTTTGGCTCTCTGCTCGCCATTGAAGCAACGGCCGCCTTCTTCCTGGAATCCACCTTCCTGGCCGTCTGGGCCTTTGGCTGGGAGAAGGTCAGCAAGAAGGTCCATCTTGCCGCCATCTGGCTTGTGGCCATTGCCTCCAACCTTTCGGCCTTCTGGATCATTCTTGCCAACGGCTGGATGCAGAATCCCGTAGGCTACGTCCTGCGCAATGGACGGGCAGAACTGGAAAGCTTCATTGAGGTCATTACCAATTCCTTCGCCTGGGGACAGTATGCGCATACCATTCTGGCCTCGTGGATGCTCGGCGGCTTCTTCGTCCTTGGCGTATCCGCATGGCATCTGGCCAGAAAGAACGAACTCGACTTCTTCAAGCGTTCCATCAGGATTGCCGCACCCTTTACCCTCATCCTCGTGCTGCTGCTGGGACTTCAGGGGCACCATCATGCTCAGGTCGTCGCCGAAATGCAGCCCGTCAAGCTGGCAGCCATGGAATCCCACTGGGAAACGGACACCCATGTTCCCATGTACCTCCTGGCATGGCCCGATCAGGAAAACGGGGAAAACCTCATTGAGGCGCTGCCCGTTCCCAGCATGCTCAGCATTCTGGCCTTCAATTCCCCCAGCGCCGAAGTCAAGGGCCTGAACGCCTTCCCGGCAGAAGACATTCCGCCGGTTCTGCCCACGTTCCTCTCCTTCCGGTTCATGGTCGGCTGCGCAGGCATCTTCGTCATTCTGGCTGTCCTTGCCTGGTGGTATCGCAAGGATCTGGAAAACCATCCGCGCGTTCTCAAGGCCCTGGCCTATGTCATTCCGCTGCCCTACCTCGGCATCATGGCCGGATGGGCCGTGGCCGAAATCGGACGTCAGCCCTGGATTGTCTATGGACTCATGCGGACCTCGGATGCCGTTTCCCCCATTCCGACCTCTTCCGTCGGCATTTCCCTTGTGGCCTTCATCGTGATCTATTCGTTCCTCGGTATTCTGGACATCTATCTGCTGCGCAAATATGCCCTCAAAGGGCCTGAGGCTCAGGTCTGACCGGCCTTCATTCGCTACCAAGAGGATATTGTCATGCTTGAAACCACCTGGTTTGTACTCTGGGGACTGCTCTGGGCAGTCTATTTCATCCTCGACGGATTCGATTTTGGGCTGGGGACACTGCTTCCTTTCCTCGCCCGGAACGACGACGAAAAACGTATTATCTACAACGCTGCCGGCCCCTACTGGGACGGTAACGAAGTCTGGCTCATCACCGCAGGAGGCGTGACCTTTGCGGCCTTCCCCAAGGCCTATGCCGTCATGTTCAGCGCGCTCTATGCTCCGCTGCTTCTTCTGCTCTTTGCCCTGATCTTCCGGGCCGTATCCTTTGAATTCCGCAACAAGAAGGACTGCGCCTGCTGGCGCAGGTTCTGGGATGTCTGCCAGTTCCTCGGCAACCTCCTTCCCGCCCTGCTCCTCGGCGTTGCCTTTGCCAACCTCTTCATGGGCATTCCCATTGACGAAAATGGCGTCTATCACGGCAACCTGCTGAAGCTGCTCAACCCCTACGGTCTGGCCGGCGGTATCTTCTTTGTGGTCATGTTCTGCCTGCATGGCGCACTGTGGCTGGCCCTCAAATCCACAGATGCCCTCCATGCCCGGGCAGTCAGCACGGCACAGATGCTCTGGCCCTTCCTCGTGGCGCTGGTCATCGCCTTCCTCGGCATGACCGCCTTCTATACGGACCTCTATGCCAACTACGTCTCCCATCCGGCCCTGCTGGTGCTTCCCATTGTCGCTGTCGCGGCTCTGCTGACCCTGCGTGCCATGCTGGCAGGAGACAATCTGCTTGGCGCCTGGTTCTGCAGCGCCCTCTTCATTCTTGCCGTCACCTTCTTCGGGGTTCTCGGCATGTTCCCGGGCATCATCATCTCCAGCCTCGATCCGGCCTACAGCGTAACCGCCTTCAATGGCGCCTCCAGCCCGCTGACGCTCAAGATCATGCTTGGAGTGACCCTGGTATGCGTTCCTGTTGTCATTGCCTATCAGGCATGGGTCTATTACACCTTTGCCCACAAGGTAACGCCTGAAAGTATCAGACAGGACAGCCACGCCTACTAGACTTCCCCGTCATCCTGAACAGAAGGCTCTTCATGGACACCATGAAGGGCCTTTTTCATGGCGTCGCAATCGATCCGCCCGCACCCGTCCGCACAAATTGACAAGCCCTTCCCCCGCCATGTACAAGCAGGAAGCACAGCAAGGGACCGGACGGCCCCTTCTCCAACCATCAACACGCGGTGCAGCAATCATGATTCAACCCATTCGTACCATCCTGCTTCTGTTCCTGATCGCCTTTCTGCCTCTTGGCTGCTCGCACATCGGTGAAGCTGCCAGAAAGGCAAAGGCCGGCATCGAAAACGCCATCAATGACACCAGATCCGGCTACAACAAGGGCTATTCCGAAGAAAAGGGACAGAAGAGTTCCTCCAGCCGGACCTCCTCAAAGGACAGCGTGGCGCATCTCTAGAATATCGGGAGACAGCCCTTCCATGCCCTGTACCGGCCATCTGGTCGTATCGGAAGAGTGTAGCCTCCCTGTCTTTCGGACCTGCCATGCGGAATGCCGTTCTTTTCGGCAGCACGCCAGTCCGCTCTCGGCCCGGCCGCCCCATCTCCATGGATACAGGCAGAAAGCCTGTTGCCCGGCGAACGGCATCACACCAGAAAGTCTTGCTCTCCGGGACGGGTACCCTGCTTTCATTCCCTTTCCCCAACTGGCCTTCTCGTCTTCCCCCATCCTTTCACAGTCTTTCCCTTCCAGCACAAAGCGAACAGCCACCTTCTGAGGCGTCAGCCCCGCCCGAGGTCTGCGAAAAAACCGTGTCTCCCAGTCCTTCATCATGGCCGAACGGGCAGCGCACCCGCTCTGGTCCCCGGATACCGCCGGGTTCAGAGCGTAACGGGTCCGAAAACGGCGCATGCATGACGCTTGTCCAGCAGAGACAGGCGACCCGAATCGCCCTACGGCCTTTCAGAAAAGACCCTGCACAACGACAGCAGACCGCACCAGAAATCCGGATAAAAAAGGCCCGCCGAAGCGAGCAGTCGCTTCAGCGGGATATGCCGGTACCGTGGCAACATTTCAGCAGACGCCATCGGGCAGTTCCGATGCGCATGGCTCTCGGGGGCATCGGGCAACGCCGGAGGCAAGAGCCACCTGCTGCCCCACTGTTGCCCCAGAATATATTGAGTCGGGTTCGGACAGAATACATGCACTTTTGCGCATCAGGAACGCACAAAAAAAGCTCCCGCACGCACTTGCGAACATCTGCGGGAGCTTTGGATACGTTGTGATGAGAGGATTGAACGATATTGCACCATGCCAAGACAATGTATTTTGACAATAAAAAAATGCCAACGGAAATGCCAGCCTTTTGCCGGCATTCATATGGCAATGAGACTGCAAGAGAGCAAAGAAAGGGCAAAAAAATAAGTCTCACAAGCAGTTAGGTACGTTGTGAGACTTTATGATATTCTTGTCTGGTGGAGATGAGGGGGATTGAACCCCTGGCCTCAGCGATGCGAACGCTGCGCTCTCCCAGCTGAGCTACATCCCCACGCCAGTTGGAGAACCAACGGGTTATCTCTAGGTATTTGGTACGTTCTTGTCAAGCAAAATTTTGCGGCGTGCGCAGCTGTCCCATTCCCTGCCGTTCTGGTTCTGCTTCGGCCGGCCAGATTCCTTCGGAAGAAGCCGTTCCCTGTCCCAGCCTTCTCTCCGCAGGAAAGCAGCATCCTTCGGCATCAGGGCAGGCGTCTGAGGACACCAGACCTTCCGCAGCAATCTTTACAGGCAGGGGCTGCCGATCCGTTCAGCCCACGGAAAAGCCGGATTTTGCGGGACCTCTCATTCGTATCAGGACCGGCATCTGCGGGACCTGCGCTCGCATCCTGGCAGGCCGGAGAAACAGTATTCTCCATTTTCCGCGTATCCTACGCCTTTTTCCCGTATGCCCGGATATGCTCCACAAGATGCGTCGTTGAATAGCCTTCAAGCAGCGGCAGACTGACAACGCTGCCCCCTCTGGCCTGAACGATTTCCCGGCCTGCGATTCGTTCCGGGGCCCAGTCGCCGCCCTTGACCAGAACATCCGGCTGAACGGCACGAATCAGTTCCACGGGAGTGTCTTCGTCAAAGCTGGTCACGAAATCGACACTCTCCAGATGCGCAAGGACAAAGGCCCTGACTTCATAGGGATTGATGGGTCTGTCATCCCCCTTCCCCAGCCGTCTCACCGAGGCATCCGTATTGATCCCAAGGACAAGCACATCTCCCAGAGCCCGCGCCCTGCTGAGGAGGTCCACATGTCCCGGATGCAGGATGTCATAGCATCCATTGGTAAAAACGATCTTTTTCTTCTCCGTTCTGCATGCTTCCAGTCGGGGAAGCAGCTGTTCGAGCGAAAGCATCTTGGGATGAACCAGAGGCATTGTACGTCTCCTGAACAAAAGAGGGATTACCCGGTATGGGCAATCCCATGATTTTCAGACAGCCGGCTGTGGCGTCTTTCCATTTCGGCTGGAAACAGCCTGTCCGCAGCCTGCCCGCCGGGGATCAGATGGCCGACTTGCGACGTTTTTCCCACAGCTTCATATCTTTCATCTTTTTGCGCCGTTCGCGCTGAAGGCCCTTGCAGACCAGGGGCGTATCCTTTCTCAGTCCCCATTTTTCCCTGTAGGTCTCGGCATCAAGCTCATGACCGGCAAGATGCTTGCGGGTCAGGATCTTGAAAACCTTGCC
>CAMLXE010000102.1 GCA_946490455.1 uncultured Desulfovibrio sp.
AGAACGCCATTCATGCTCAACCCCAGAATTGACGTCAGCCTCCAGCAAGGGGGAAGCGTCCATCACATAAGGAGCAAGCATGCCCAATCGTTTCGGTACAACTTCCGATATGATCATTCAGACCGTCACAGAAAACGATTCGACCTATCTGCTGGGCATTGACGACAGGGGACTTTATCTGACGACCGGAAACTGGCTGGATCGCCAGCTTGCAGATCCCAATCGTTATGCCTCGGCCCGCCAGAATGTGACTGCCCGCCTGCAGGCTCTGGGACTTGATCCTGTCATGCTGGTCGAACAGAACAGCCATCTGGTCAAGAAGGAAAGCGGAGACAAGAAAAAGGTCAATCCTCTCAAGGCATCCAAACGTGGCATGAAAGCCTGATGATACCAGGAAGGCGACGTCAGGAGACGCCGCCTTCTCATTTTGCCTTTCCTGATGCGCCATGGCACCATGCAGAGCTGGCTCATTCAGCAACATCAGCCATGCGCCATCAGGACAGCCGACTTGCTTCATGATGCGCCATATCACTCAGGACAGTCCTTCTTGCAGCAATACCTATTCGTGATCAAAGAGCATGTGCGCAAAGACCTGGGCATCGCCCAAGGTCCACGAAATACGGCCATACTCATTTGCCAGATGGTATGTTGGTGTCACTGTGGACCAGACTGCAGCCGGAATTCCCATCTGTCTGAAGCCAACAGCAACGGTTCCTCCTCCGCTTCCCATGCAGTGAGGAGTCACCTTGTACACTTCTTCGATTCCTCTGGAAATCCTGCGGATCACTTCACTGTCTGGCGAAGTTGCCGGCGCGGCGGGCGCAGACTGAACGACAGACAGTTCCACCGCCACGCCATGACGTTCGGCTACAGCTTCCATGATGTTCCGGGCAGATTCAAGAACGTCCTCATGCGAAATGCCAGGAAGAATACGGCAGTCTATGTAGAAGGTATCCTTTCCGGGAAGCGAATTGATGTTGGGAACATTTTCCTCATGTCGTGAAGGTACAAAGGTGCAGGTGGACGGTCTGAAGAGCGGATCTTCTGCGGGATAGAGCACTTCAAGATCTCTCACATGCAAAATCATATCCGCTGCTGCAACCAACGAATTGCGCCCTTCCTGCGGACGTGAGGCATGACACTGATGCCCCGTGACGGTCACCTTGATCCAAAGGATACCCTTTTCAGAGATTTCAATGGATTTGCTGTCCGAAACACCAAAGTCCGGCACAACCACGAAATCTTCGGGAGAGAAAAGATCCGGACGGGTTTTCAATACATAATTGGCCCCATAGGTATTGCCTGTCTCCTCATCAGAGACCAGCAGAATCCCCAGTGTCAGATCCGGAGTGATCCCCAGTCGGCACATTTCGCCGGCAACAAGCAGGGCAGAAGTAATGGCCTGCTGATTATCCTCAACACCACGTCCACGAATCGTATCACCATCAACTCTGACTTCCCAGGGATTGGTCTTCCATTGTGACAGCTCTCCTGGGGGAACCACATCCATATGGCCCATAATCCACAATGTCCGTGAGCTCTTGCCGGGAAATCTGGCCGCGATGTTCGGACGAACTCCGTCAGGAACACGAGGGTCCGGGGCGTCGATATGTACGATGTCCCGACAGCCAAGGTCACGCAATATGCCTTCCAGGTAACGGGCCTTGGCCATTTCTCCCGTACCTCCATTATCAGGACCAAGAGCAGGAATGGCCGTCATCGCCGTCTGATATTCAATGACCTTGTCTCTCTGAAGTCCAATAGATTCAATCAGCTGACGTACTGGTGTCATACTTGTACCTCAAGGGAATTTGGCACTCGAAATGAAAAAGGGGAAGGCATCCGCCTCCCCCTTCCAGAAATACAAAACCGTAACGGCCTAGCGCCCCTTGGCAGCACGCTTGGATGCCTTCAACGGGTTGACCTTGGCAGACTTGCCGCTTTCTGCCTTGATATGGGTCGCGAAATTACAGCGGCCATCAAACCACTTGCGGGCAGGATTAGGATAGCTGCTGCAGAAATTTTCGCCTTCAAAGCTGCGGATACGATCACAGCCCTCACACTTGTCCACGACGGGCTGCATCAGAACGCCCTTGAGTTCCACGCCCTGTTCGGTCTTGACGGCACCCACGAGGGTAGCTTCATTGCCCATGACAAACCTCCTGCGCGCCTGAGCGCGATTTTTATCAAGAAACGAATTCTTTTACCCATAATTGACAAAATGTCAAGTCACTGTTCCGAGCATCCAGAGAACATTGCCTTTTGGCCCGCTTTTGCGCAAACTCAGGGAATACATCGACTGCACTGGAGCCACCATGCCCGCATTGCCGCTCAACTACCGGTATGTCCACGTTTCTACCGAGGCGACCACAGGCTATTTTACCTGTGAACCTCCAAAGGACCTTACTTTTGAAGAAGGTCTCAAAAAGTTGTGCCTGACTCCCAACGATACATTTCTGCACAGACATCTGCTTGAAACATTAAGGCACTCTCCTCGAGCACAGAAGGAACAGCTGCTCCATTCAAAAGACCCGGTGGAAGCAGCTCTGGCAGCAGAGAGTCTGCTCCTTCATGACAAACCAGCCCACCCGCACGATGCAGGCTCTTCCGTTTCCTCTGACGAGCTGAAACGCTTGCGCGACTTTACGCCTCTGCCCTTTCTCGATCTGATTCTCGATGAACGGACGACTGGAGAAGCTGGTCTGCGAGGTCTGTGGAATCAGCTTTTTCAGGCCAATATGGAAGGCCATCAGGAATTGCCGCATCCAGACAGCATCAGCCTTCCTCTCCCTCATGCCATTGCGATACGCCTGCAACATCTGACCGACAGAAAAGGACCAACACTTTCCGAACTGACGGAGACGCTTCCTGCTTCACAAGGAAGATGGGAACGCCCACCAGCACAGCAGACTGCAGCCGAAGCACTGATGAATCTGGCCAGTTCAGGCATTCTGGCCGGGCTGGAGATGCGCCATGAAGCCTCTCTTTCCCCAGTTGGCCTGCTGCGCAACTGGACTGTGGATCTACGCGTTGCTCTTCCTGGCTTTGCACATACCTTACGGGGAGAAGCCACGACATGGGGACGCGGCATCAGCCTCGCCTCTGCCAGAGCATCCTACGCCATGGAGATGATCGAACGGGCCTCAGCCTATCTGTCATGTACTTCCACGGAAATCTGTGACCGCAAACAGCAGCTTCCACTTGTTCACGCAAGTTTTGCCGAGCTGACGAATATGGGCCAATCCGCTCTTTCACCAGATGCCCTTTCCCCTGCCGCTCCCTATCGGGGGCAAAGACTCTGGTGGACATCAGGTGCAGATTCCGGGGGAAATACTGTCCTTGTGCCCGTACAGGTGGTGGGGCTTTTCTGCAATCTTGACGAACCAGACCTTTTCCTGTCTCCGGGTTCCACGGGGCTGGCCTCCGGCAATACTCCGGAAGAGGCTCGCCTTGCAGCACTCCTTGAACTTTTTGAGCGTGATGCCGAGGCCGTTCTGCCCTGGAGGAAAGAACAGTGTTTCACACTGCGTGTGCCAGACTCCAATCGGTATCCCGTACTTGCAGCACTCCTGGCCGACTATGAAAGACGCGGAATACATGTCTGGTTCCGCGACCTGAAGACAGAGTTCGGTGTTCCCTGTTTTCAGAGTCTTGTCTGCTGTCAGGATGGCACCATTGTCAAAGGATCAGGGGCGGGGATGGCCGCCGTGGACGCACTGATTGCATCACTGACCGAAGTTCCGTATCCCTATCCGAACGGTCCGGAATCGGCTCCTGTACCAGACAGACTCCCCGAAAGAGATGTACGTGATACCAGTCTTTTCCCTGACTGCCACCGCCATTCTGCCAGAGAAGAACTCTCACTTCTGGAACATCTTCTGGAAGCCCATGGTCATACGCCGCTGTATGTGGATCTGACCCGGGAAGATCTTGAATTTCCTGTGGTCCGTGCCATTGTCCCCGGTCTTGAAACGGTTGCAGACTTTGATCGTTTTTCTACGCCATCTTACAGGCTGTTTCGCAACGTGCTGAAAGAGGCCGCACAATAATCTGAAAAACACCATTCGCCTAAACTGCAATGAATCGTATCAGACCACGCAGTGCACGGAGGAAGGTTCTTCTGCCTGAGCTGTCTTGGCCATGCTGCAAGCTGCGAAAAGGCAGCAATACCAGTCCCCGTTTTCCTCCATCACATTCCTGATGGAGTGGTTCAGAAAGGGTGGCGTAATTGTTCAGGCCTGTCTACGCACGACAACACTATGCTCCAATTCTGAACCCATTGGCTTCACGGGTGGCAGCTTCCATTTCCTCTGCAGCAAAACGTCTGACGACTTCAATGGCAGTAGGAACCATCTTCAGGAAGACCTCTCTGTCGGCAGAAGGAATTTTTCCCAACACCCAGTTTACCGTGTCGCCACCTCCATATGGAGAACGCCCTATTCCGAGCCGCAGACGATAAAAATCAGGGGTTCCAAGTCGCTGTGTAATGGACTTCAGTCCGTTATGTCCTGCATTGCTGCCACCTTTCTTGAATTTCATGCGTCCTGGTTCGAGATCCAGCTCGTCATGCACAACAAGAATCCGCTCTGGAGGTATTTTGTGCCACGCGGCAAGAGGTTGAACACATTCTCCAGAAAGATTCATAAACGTCTGTGGCTTGGCAAGTAGCCACTGTCCCTGAATCCCCGGGAATTCTCCTCTCCAGAGCTGACAGCGAAACTTGTCACCGGACTGCGATGAAACATTGCGAAGTTCGCGAAGCAGCTCGTCAATAAACAAAAAGCCCATATTGTGTCGGGTCAGTTCATATTCCTTGCCCGGATTGCCCAGTCCTACAACAAGACCAGAAATTGCCATGATATGCTCCGCAAAATAGGTTCTGTTTCCTGACCATAAGCCACGCAAACAGCCAGCATCCGGAAACGGGGATCACTCCCCATACTTACCAGAAAAAAGGGAGGGAAATCTCTTTCCCTCCCTCTGATCTGCACTTGTCCTAAAGACTCTTATTCGGCAGCGCCTTCGCTGCTGTCACCGGAACCGGGCATGAGCACGGACACGATAGCATAGTTGGTGTCATAGGCAGCCGTTACGCCTTCGGGCAGCTGGAGGCCGGCAATCTGGAGGCTGGAACCCACATCCATACCGGAGATATCCACAGTCACCTTTGCAGGCATATCGAGAGGCTTTGCCATAAGCTGAACCCGCTCACGGTAGGTTTCAAGCTTACCACCCACCTTGGTACCACGGGCAACGCCCACGAATTCCAGAGGCACGGTAACCTTGACGGGCTTGTCGAGATCCACGCCATAGAAGTCCACATGCGTAAAGGCATTCTTTACAGGATGACGCTGTGTATCCCAGACCAGTACGGGATAGGAGGCCTTCTTTCCGTCAGCCTCAATTTCCAGATTGAAAACAGTGGTGCGTCCCACCTTGGAAAAGACCTTGGCAAAAGCACGGACAGAAACCTGCACAGGAATATTTTCTCCCGTTGTGGAGTAGAACACACCGGGAATGATCTCTTCGGTGCGGAGGCGACGGTTGGCTCCCTTGCCGAGACCGGCACGCTTCTGGGCGGAAAGGATATTGAGATCAGCCATAGGAATCTCCTTGCCCTTGTACGTCGGTGCACAGGGCATTTCGTTTAATGTTCTGCATGGTCCTTGACGCCATGACGCGTCAGCCAGATCCTAGAAAAGCACGCTTACGGACGACCCCGTATGAATGTTGTGGATGCTCTTGGCAAGGAGGCTGGCCACAGATACCACTTCCAGCTTGGGACAGCCTTTGAGCTTGTCACCTGCCGGGATTGTATCCGTAATGAAGACCTTGGCAAAAACGGAATTGTTGAGGCGCTCGATGGCGGGGCCGGAAAGGACGCCGTGAGTAGCACAGGCATAGGCTTCACGGGCTCCTTCACGGAGCAGGACCTCTGCGGCGGCGCTGATGGTGCCGGCTGTATCGATAATATCGTCCACAAGCACGGCGACCTTGTCACGCACATCACCAATAACATGAGTGGCCGATGCCTGATTGGGACGTTCACGGCGTTTGTCGATAATGGCAAGCGGAGCTTCAATACGCTTGGCATAGGCACGAGCCCGCTCCACGCCTCCTGCATCGGGAGAAACCACGACGATATCCGACTTGTCAATGCCCATATTGATGATGGGATCAAGCAGGACACGAGAAGCGAACAGATTATCTACAGGGCAGTTAAAGAAGCCCTGAATCTGTCCGGCATGGAGGTCGACGGTAACAACTCTTCCAGCTCCGGCAGCAGTAAGGAAATCCGCCACGAGCTTGGCGCTGATGGGCGCACGCGGGCTAACCTTACGGTCCTGACGGGCATAACCATAATAGGGGATAATGGCCGTGATGCGACCGGCACTGGCACGCTTGAGCGCGTCAAGCATGAGACAGAGCTGCATGAGGTTGAAGTTCACAGGCGCACAGGTAGGCTGAATGACAAAAACGTCATCACCGCGCACACTGCTGCTGATTTCGATACGGTTTTCACCGTCGCTGAACTTCTCGCAAAGAGCCGGGGTCAGAGGGCAGCCGAGGTGATCACTGATTGCCTGGGCCAGAGGCACGTTGGCTGTGCCAGTAAGAATCTTCAAATCGCCGTACATAGGGGGAGGCCTTCCGGTTGAGAACCTCTAAAGCGCAAAAAATGGCTGGGGCGGAAGGACTTGAACCCTCGAATGACGGGACCAAAACCCG
>CAMLXE010000103.1 GCA_946490455.1 uncultured Desulfovibrio sp.
ATCATCACAAGACGGTCTGTCTGTTACAAAAGCCTTTTCTCATCATGATCGACGAGAAAAGGCTCTGCAACAGCCAAAAAGATCTAGACACGGTGATCGTCCCTTGGACCCACGATTTCCGTTCCTGCACCCTGATCAGTGAACAGCTCGAGCAATACGCAGTTTTCCACACGACCATCCACAATGACTACGTTTTCCACTCCCTGCCGGATGGCTTCGAGGCAGCAATTCAGCTTGGGAATCATGCCACCGGATACCGTTCCATTTTCAAAGAGTCCCGGAGCCTCTTCCACTCGAATGGACTCAATAAGCTTCCCTTCAAGGTCAAGGACTCCAGCCACGTCAGTCAGCATGAGCAGCCGCTTTGCCCGCAGAGCTCCGGCTACAGCTCCAGCCACTTCGTCGGCATTGATATTATAGGTATGGCCTTCCGCATCTACTCCCACAGGGGCAATAACGGGGACAAACCCATCCTTCATGAGGGAACGGACAAGAGACGTTTCCACACCGGTTACACGCCCTACATTCCCAAGATCAATGATTTCCGGCGGCTGATTTTCATGGTTGACCACCATGGATTTCTTTTCGGCCCGCAAAAGCATGGCATCCTTGCCCGACAGGCCCACAGCCCGTGCCCCGGCCCGGTTGATCTGGTTCACAATGTCCTTGTTTACCGAGCCTACCAGCACCATTTCCACTACGTCCATGGTGGCATCATCGGTCACACGAAGTCCTTCCCGGAACTCGGAACGAATTTCAAGCTTTTCCAGCATATTGCCTATCTGAGGACCGCCGCCGTGTACGACAACAGGGTGAATGCCCACAAGTTTCAGCAGCGCCACACTCCGGGCAAAGGACGCCTTGAGCGCCTCGTCCTTCATGGCGTGACCGCCGTACTTGATAACAATGGTTTCACCGCCAAACTTGCGCAGATACGGCAAACTTTCCACAAGAATCCGGGACTTCAGCCGGGCATCCTGAACTGATTCCATGATCTTCCTCATCTGTTTAGAGAATAAAACGGCTCAATTCGGTATCGGCACGCACATCGGCAAGCTGGGCCGTCACATAATTTCGATTCACCACCAGTGTAACGCCGGCACACTCGGACGCATCAAAAGAAATATCCGCAAGAATCTTTTCCATGATGGTGTGCAGTCGACGCGCCCCAATATTTTCTGTTCTCGCGTTCACATCTTCGGCGAAGGCCGCAATTTCCCGCAGCCCGTCATCGGTAAAGGTCACCGTTACCCCTTCCGTTGCCAGCATGGCCTCATACTGCCGAGTCAGGGCATTGTCCGGCTCAGTCAGAATGCGGTAGAATTCTTCCTGTCCCAAGGAATTCAGCTCTGCCCGCAATGGGAAACGTCCCTGCAATTCAGGGAAAAGATCCGAAGGCTTGGACAGATGAAAAGCTCCTGCAGCAATAAAGAGAATATGGTCCGTGTTCACGAGTCCGTACTTGGTATTCACGGCACTGCCTTCCACAATGGGCAGAAGGTCACGCTGAACCCCCTCACGAGAGATATCGGCAGAACGTTGCTGAGAACCACTGGCCAGCTTGTCAATTTCATCAATAAAAACAATACCCATCTGTTCCACACGATCACGGGCCAGATCCACAATCTTGTCTTCATCCACAAGTTTGGCGGATTCCTCGTCCACCAGATGCTTCCAGGCCGCCTCAACCTTCATCTTCCGACGATGAGAACGGGAGGGGAAAAGTTTGCTGAACGCTCCCTTCATCTGCTCCCCGATCTGCTCCATACCAGGAACACCCATAATACCAATGGGCTGGGCCTGCTCCGTCACTTCTATTTCCACTTCACGCTCGTTAAGATGCCCCTGCCGAAACAGGTTACGCAACTTCTCACGCGTTCCTTCCCGACGATCCACAGAAGGAAGCAACAAATCAAGCAGTCGTTCTTCAGCGGCAGCCTCGGCCCGTTCCCGGACCTTTTCCGCCTCTTCCTCCCGTACAAGATTGACGCCGATCTCCATAAGATCCCGAATCATGGACTCTACATCGCGACCAACATATCCCACTTCAGTATATTTGGTAGCCTCAACCTTGATGAAAGGAGCCTGACAGAGTCTGGCCAGCCGTCGGGCAATTTCTGTCTTTCCTACTCCGGTAGGGCCCATCATGATAATATTCCGTGGTGCCACCTCTTCACGCAGCTCCGGAGCCAGTCGCTGCCGCCGCCAGCGATTCCGCACCGCCACAGCGACCATACGTTTGGCCTGATCCTGCCCAATAATGTATTTATCCAGTTCCGCCACAATCTGACGAGGAGTCAATTCGCTCATGAATGTTCCTTTTCAACAGGTAATGTCTCTTTCTGGAGAGAGTCTCTGCACGTCGTGCCAAGACAGAGCCACTTCCCGGCGCACACAAATTCTGAAGGAGTACACTCAAACGCCAGGTGTGTTCTGCTAACGGAAACTTTCTCTGCTTTCTACATGAAAAAAAATCATTATTCAGACCAATCCGGAGCAGAGCGAAACCAGAGGCCCTCTCAGCAGCCATTGAAAGCCGCGATACCGGTCTCCTTCCAAAAAGGATCAGGCGCCAAGATAGGCTTCCTGAATGCTGGGATTGGCCAGAAGATGCGCAGCCGTATCCTCCATGACAACCCGACCAAGCTCCAGAACATAACCGCGAGTTGCCAGCTTAAGTGCAGCACGGGCATTCTGCTCAACGATCAGTACCGTTACGCCAGACTGATTGATCTCACGGATGGTCTCGAAAATGGACTTCACAAGCAGCGGAGCCAGCCCAAGGGATGGTTCATCCAGCAAAAGCAGCCGCGGCTGTCCCATAAGAGCTCGACCAATGGCGAGCATCTGCTGCTCACCGCCAGAAAGTGTTCCGGCCAGCTGGTCCTTACGCTCGTGCAGCCGTGGGAAAAGATCAAATATCCATTCCAGTGTCTGTTCGGCACGAGCCTTATCACCTACAGTAAAAGCACCAAGACGCAGATTTTCCAATACGGTCAGGATGCCAAAAACCCTTCGCCCTTCTGGCGACTGTGTCAGGCCACGTCGCACAACTTCGTGACTCGGCAAGGTATGCAGATCTTCGCCACAAAAACGGACAGCACCGCCAGAAGCACGCACCAGCCCGCTGATAGTCAGCAGAGTCGTGGTCTTTCCGGCGCCGTTTGCTCCAAGGATACTCACGATTTCGCCTTCGTCAACGCGCAGGCTCACACCGTGCAGGACTTCCTCCGTCCCATACCCGGCATGCAAATTTTCAACTTCAAGAAACATCCGAACTCCCGGATTATTACCGCTGACCGTCTGTCCCCCTCAGTTCATGGCAGGGATGCCACAAGCTACCCTTTTCAGGGGGCTGGTCATTCCGGCAAAACGTTCAATCGTCCTGCCCGAGATAGGCCTCAATGACCCTCGGATCCCGACGCACGACTTCAGGCAGTCCATCGGCAATAAGGGAACCATACTCGAGCACAAGCAGCTTTTCACAGACCTTCATCACAAGCCCCATGTCATGCTCAATGAGCAGCACAGTCACACCACGCTTGCGAATGGCGTGAATCAGCTCGATCAATACCGCCGTTTCGGGATCGTTCATGCTCCCCGCCGGCTCGTCAAGGATAATCAGTTTGGGGTCCGAGGCCAGCGCACGGGCCATCTCAAGCAATCGCTGATTTCCATAGGAAAGACTTCCCGCCTCTTCCGCATAGCTGTCTGCCAGGCCGACGAACTCAAGTTCCGCCATGGCCCGCTCCAGTGCAGCCCGCTCCTCACGCTGCTGTGTAGGCGTGTGAAACATGGAACTCAAGATACCACTGTGCATCCGGCAATGACGTCCGGCCAGCACATTTTCCACAAGCGGCAGTGTGGGGAAAAGACGAATGGACTGGAAGGTACGGGCAATCCCCAGATTGACAATGGCATGAGGTTTCAGTCCCTTGATGGACTGTCCAGAAAAACGGATGTCCCCACCATCGGGAACATAGTTTCCGGTAATCAGGTTGAAGACTGTGGTCTTTCCTGCACCGTTGGGTCCAATGAGCCCAACAATGCTCCCCTGCTCCACCTCAAAGGAAACTTCGTTGACCGCGGTCAATCCGCCAAAAATCTTGGTGACACTCTGAAGGGAAAGCAGACTCATGCCACACCGTCCTTTCGAGTTGTACGTGGCGCCACGGGTGCGCCGAAATCTTTCCCTCGCCGCAGCAGCCGTCGAACATCATAGCGACGCGGCGCGGGAGGAAAGAGGCCCTGCGGACGCACAACCATCATGATCATCATGGCCAGTCCGAATACCAGCATACGAGCGTCAGCGAAATCGCGGAACATTTCCGGCAAGGCCACAATGAGGAGCGTTCCCACAAGGACGCCAATCTGACTGCCACCGGAAAGGATAACCACGACAAAGACTATCACCGATTCCCAGAAGGAAAAGGAATTCGGTGAAATGATAGTCATTTTGGTAGCAAAGAGGTTCCCGGCCATTCCTGCCCAGAACGCGCCGATGACAAAGGCCATGAGCTTGAGCTGAGCCACGTCCATGCCACAGCCTTCGGCCGCCACATCATCTTCCTTGATGCAGTTGAGTGCCCGCCCAAAACGGGAAACGGAAAGCCAGTGGAAAAGCAACACCGTTATGCCCACGATTCCCCAGACGAGGTAGTAGAACTGGGTGCCCGTCCGAATTTTCATTCCGAAAAGCATGGGTCGGGAGATGCCAAAAATACCGTTGGAACCGCCGGTCAGACCACTCACATCATTAATAAGTGCAATCCGGACAATTTCTACAATACCGATTGTCACGATAAGCAGGTAGTCCCCTCGCAGATGAATAATGGGGCGGGCCACCACAAGTGCAAACAGGGCGGCAGAAGCACCTGCTACGGGGAGCAAAAAAAGAACAGGAATCTGATACTGAGTATTCAGAATGGCCGTGACATAGGCCCCCACGGCATAAAAGGCCGCATGCCCCATATGAAAGATACCGGCCTGCCCGAGAATAAGATTCAGCGACAGGGAAAGCAGTGCATAAAGCCCAACACTTACAGCAACTTCAATCCAGTAGACATCAAGCACAAGTGGCAGCAGTGCAATGACTACGGCCAGCAGAAAGGGAGAGTAACGTCTTGCGGTATCCATCATAGCTTGTCGGCCACCCTTTCACCGAGCAGCCCGGTAGGCCGGATGATCAGAATGAGAATGAGAACAAGGAAGGCAATGGCGTCTTTCCAGGCCATGGCCAGATAGGACGCACCAAGCGCCTCGATAACTCCAAGGAGGAGTCCACCGATCATGGCACCAGGAATATTTCCGATACCGCCGAGGATAGCAGCTGTAAACGCCTTCATGCCGTAGGTCCAGCCCATGGTGAAATCAATCTGGCCGTAGTACATGCCCACCATGACTCCGGCCACACCACCAAGGCCAGCACCAAGGAAAAAGACCAGAGAAATGACGCGATCCACATTGATGCCCATGAGTCTGGCCGCCCCCTGATCAATGGCCACAGCCCGGATAGCTGTTCCCATTCGGGTCCGGTTGATAAAAGTGTAGAGGGCAAGCATCAGCACAAGGGAACTCACAATGACAATGACTCGCATGATCGGTACATGCAGTCCAAACAGATCCAGCACCAGCGATGGTCGCAACTCTTCGGGGTAAACATAGAAACGCGCTCCATAAATCAGCATGACCGCATTCTGGAACACGATTGAGGCGCCAAGCGCGGAAACCACTGCCGCCAGCCGATTTGCCCGGCGCAGAGGTCTGTAGGCAACGCGTTCCAGCGCAACACCGAGCAAGGCTACCAGTCCGAGAACGATGAGGACCATCAGTCCCACGGCCAGGAACGGCGAAAGGCTGCTGGACAGACCACATGAAACAAGCAAAGTCAGCCCCAGATAGGCACCGATGGTAAACAGATCCCCATGTGCAAAGTTGATGAGCTTCAGAACACCATAGACCATCGTGTAGCCAAGAGCTACCAAAGCATAAATGCCGCCAACCGCAAGACCATTGATAAGTTGCTGTAAAAACTCGTACATTGTAACCCTTTGGGAGAATGTGCCTCCACCGGCCAGAAAAAACGCCACACGGTTCTCCCCTCCTGAAGTCCCAGGGTGTACCACAAACAGTCCCTGAAAAGGAGGGAAGAACCGGCAGTTCCGGACACGGAAGACGGGGAAAAATTTCCCCGTCGAACGTGTTATTTCTGAAGAACGAACGCGCCGTCCTCGTTTACCTCATATACCTTATAGAGATCACCAATACGGTCGCCCTTCTCATTGAAGCCCAGCGAACCGGTCAGACCGGGGTAATCCTTGAGGTCTTTCTTCAGGTAGGCAGCAATGGCTTCAGGTTCAGGCTTCACACCAGCCTCAAGAGCCGCAATGATGACCTTGAAGGCATCGCCCGCCAGTACGGACCACACGGAACTCGGCAGGCTGTTGTACTGAGCCTGATAGCGGGCAAAGAAGTCTTTGGCTTCCGGGCTGTCAAAATCATGCGCAGATGGAGGGCTGATAAAGAAATATCCCTTGGCTGCTGTCTTTCCTGCAATTTTTACCAGATCGGTATTATTGGCAGCATCGCCACCCATCATCGGTACATTCCAGTGCATTTCAGCTTTCTGACGCAGCAGCATGCCAGCTTCGGGGAAGTAGCCC
>CAMLXE010000104.1 GCA_946490455.1 uncultured Desulfovibrio sp.
CTGAACGCAGATAAGGACATCGTTCATGTCGTCAGTCCATACTACTCGGGGCTGGCTTCCGAGTTCATCCGTCAGGGCTTTCGGGGATGTTTTGAAGGAACCCCCAATGATCTCTCCTCCCCCGTGTGTGAGGAAGAGTGTTCTGTTTTCGTGGGGATCGTTCCTTCTACTGGAGCAAGGAAAGAGGAAGAATCTATTGTCTCTTTCATCCAGAGAAACCAGACTTCTTCTGTGCATAAGCTGTACCTTGTTGTTTTTCCGAACGTGCTTTTCTCCAATCGGGTAGAGCTGCGCAGATATCGCAAGGAACTGCTTGCGCAGAATGCTGTGGAGGCCTCCATCATGCTTCCTGACCGGCTTCTCCCTGATACGGGTCTGGGCGTATCGCTTTTGATTCTGGATAACGAGAGAACTCCCGAAGACCGGGATTGTCAGGTGAAGTTCATTGATGCCGAACGGCTTGATATTAAGAGGATACAGAGGCTGGCTCAGGCGCAGGAGCGTGAAAAGCTGCGGGACTATGTTCGGAAGGCTCTCAGCTATGCGAGTTCCGACTGCGTCTCCGTGGATTCCCGTGATCTGATAGTACGGGATGCCAGCCTTCTTGCATCCGCCCACTGCCTGACCAATGCGCAGAAGAAGGCCAGGGATCTTCTGAACGGCTGCAAAACAGCGAAACTGGGCGACGTGGCGAATTTTTTCCGTCCTCTTCTTCCAAGCAGGGAGGGGAAGGGGGAAAAGTTGAACGTGCTGAACGTCGTGCAGTTTTCGTCTTTCGGTTATACCAGGCCCGAGCCGCAGGCGGAGGCCTATGTGGAACGCGAGGGAAAGACGGATCAGCTCATTCAGCCCGGCGACGTGCTTTTGTGCATACGCGGTTCGCTCGGCAAGGTGGCGATTGCCTCGGATGACTTTTCGATTGACGATCCGTGGATAGCCAGTTCTGCCTCCATCATCCTGCGACCTGCAAGAAAAGAGTATGACTCGCGTCTGCTTTTTCTCTACCTCCGTTCGGAGCTTGGGCAGGAGCTTCTGAAAATGCTGGCCTGCGGGGCCACGGTTCCCATGATGCAGATGAAGGATCTGAAACAGTTGGAAGTCGTGATTCCTTCGCTGGAGGAAGCGGAGGCCCTGCTCAGGGATTTTGAGGAAGAAGTTGCGCTTTCGAAAGAGATGGAAGAGCTCGAAAGAAAGCGCAGGGACCTTGTTGCCCGGCACTGGTCGCTCAACATGTAGCCGAGACTTCTTTAACATTAAAGGATATATTTTGCCCCTCGGCATTTTTGTCTCAGATAAAACATCAAGGATTTTTCCATGACCAGCAGTGAAAGACTGGCATCCGTCAGCAGAAACATTCAGGACAAGGCGGCGCTCATCTGGAACGTGGCCAATTCTCTTTACGGCGCGTTCAAGCCGCATGAATACGGGCTGGTGATTCTGCCCATGGTCATCATCAAGCGTTTTCACGACTGCCTTTTGCTCACGCACGACGCCGTGCTTGAGGAGCTTGAGCGCAAAAAGAATTTTGAAGTGAAGGACGGCTTTTTGTGTGCGGCCTCCGGGGATCATTTCTACAATACGAGTCCGTTCATGTTTGAAATCCTGAAGGCCGATCCGCAGAACATAGCGGGCAAATTCCGGGCCTATCTGAACGGCTTTTCCGACAAGGTGTCTGAACGGCGATCGCTCCATCAACATGAGCAATAACCTAGAAAACGTCTTCGCGCAGATTTTTACAAGAAACGATTTCCCCATCTCGTACTTCATCAAACAGAAGAGGGCGAGTGGGATTTCATACTTTAGCAGGGCAAGCGTTGTCTGCCGTGATATATGGTCATGTACCTCAAGCAGGAGCAGATACCTTCGTTCGTGGTACATGGGGATTTTTTAGGGGGAGGATGTCGCTATGATTACCAATTACCATGCTGCCTACTATGCGTATGACTTGAATAGAATTGGCGGTTCAGGAGTCGATCGTCTGGGACGTGCTCTTTTTGATGCGTGTGTCGATTTGAATCCGCACCAGATTGAGGCGGCCCTTTTTGCCCTTCGTTCCCCACTTTCAAGAGGTGTATTGCTGGCCGATGAAGTTGGCCTCGGTAAAACCATTGAAGCTGGTTTGGTCTTGTGTCAGTATTGGGCAGAAAGAAAAAGGAATATCCTTGTAATATGCCCAGCTTCTCTTCGCAAGCAGTGGGAGCTTGAGCTAGAAGAAAAATTCAATCTTCCAGTACAAGTCTTAGATGCAAAAAGCTATGCGGACTTAAAAAAGAATGGGATTGGCAATCCGTTTCGCAGTAAAAAAATACGCGTCTGCTCCATGCATTTTTCTGCAATGCGAGCGGAAGAAATAAAGCAGATTCCATGGGATCTTGTCGTCATTGATGAAGCTCATAAACTGAGAAATGCTTACCGAGACAGTAACCTGTTAGGTCAGAAAATCCGTTGGGCAACAGAAGGAGCACGCAAGCTTCTTCTTACAGCTACTCCTTTGCAGAACTCCCTGCTGGAACTCTACGGCCTTTCCACTCTGATAGATGAGAGGTTGTTTGGTGATTTAGCTTCATTCCGAGCTCAGTTCACTCGAGGCTATGCCGATTTATCTTCTCTTCGAGATCGCTTGCGCTCTTTTTGCTGGAGAACTCTGCGCAGTCAGGTGACAGAGTTTGTCCGCTACACCGAACGGCGATTGATCACTCTTCCTTTTACGCCTACCGATCAGGAGCATAAACTGTACGAGGCGGTTTCGGAATTCCTGATGCGAGAAGACAACTACGCTCTTCCGTTTCGTCAGAGACACCTGCTTACGCTTCTTATTCGTAAGGTGCTTGCGTCGTCTCCTCATGCCGTTGCCGGCACTCTGGAAATCATGAAGGAACGCCTTATTCGTCTCCGAGAAGAAACAAAAAAAGAAGCTGAACTCGTAGACCTTCTTTGCTCTGACAGCGGGCTGGATGATGAGCTTCTTGATGAAATTCTGGAGGGAGCAGAAGGCAGTCTTTCTTTGGAGCAAACGATAGATGACGATAATCCGCAGGAAACCGAAAAGATCGATCTTGCGCGACTTGAAGCTGAAATTGAGGAGCTGTCAGACTATATCAGGTGGGCTCACAGCCTTGGTGTAGATACCAAAACGCAAGCTTTGCTGAAAGCTATCGAGATTGGCTTCTCTGCCATGAAAGAAATGGGTGCAGAGAAGAAGATCGTTATTTTCACGGAGTCTCGGAGGACCCAGAACTGGCTCAAGGATTTTCTTGAATCCAACGGGTATGCGGGACAGGTGCTGACCTTCAACGGTACCAATAAAGATGATACCAGTGGCAAGATTTATGAAGACTGGCTTCTTGCCAACCAGTATACCGGACGTGCAACTGGTTCACGTTCTGTTGATCTTCGTGCTGCCATCATTGATCGTTTCAGAGATCAGGCCAGCATCCTCATCTCTACGGAAGCAGGCGCAGAAGGCCTCAATCTTCAGTTCTGCTCGGCCATCATCAATTTTGACTTGCCGTGGAACCCACAGCGAATCGAGCAGCGTATAGGTCGCTGCCATCGTTATGGTCAGAAGCATGATGTCGTAGTGATGAATTTTCTCAACGAAAGGAATGCCGCAGACCAGCGAGTTTATGAGCTTCTTAAGGAAAAGTTCAATCTTTTCAATGGAGTCTTTGGAGCAAGTGATGAAGTTCTTGGTGCGATTGAAAGCGGTGTAGATTTCGAACGCCGTGTTCTGGAAATATATCAGAGCTGCCGAACAGAGGAAGAAATTCAGGCCGCTTTTGAAAATCTGAGAAAGGATCTCACCGAACATATCCAGAATAAACTGACGGATACGCGCAGAATACTGCTGGAGAATTTTGACGAGGATGTTCATGCACGCCTCAAGCTAAACCTTGAGGGTACGCAGAAAAGGCTTGATCGTATAGGCCAGCGTTTTTGGGATGTAACCAGGCATATACTTCAGCAGTATGCTGTTTTCGATGAGCAGGATGCGTCCTTCCTGCTTCAGGAAAGTCCCACGCCTTCTGCCCGCGTTGGAAAATATCACATGATTTCGAAGAAACAGGACAATGTTGCCGGCGAATATCTTTATCGTCTGAGTCATCCGCTGGGCGAGTATGTCATTCAAGAGGCGATTCAGGTCCCTTGTCCCTTGGCGGAAGTCGTTTTCGACATTTCCGGGCACGGAACGCACATTGCCATAGTGGAGCAGTTGAAGGGACACTCCGGCTGGCTGAACCTCCAGCATCTGAATATCGAATCTTTTGATTCAGAGGATTACCTGCTTTTTTCCGGTATGGATGATGCCGGAAACAGTCTTGACCAGGAAACCTGTGAAAAACTGTTTCAGTGCGCTGGACGGACCTGTCCTGTGACTGGTATGAATCCCTCAGAACAAGACAGAATTGCACGTGAGGGTGAACGCCATGTAAGCGCGGCGCTCGCTCGAAATATGGAAGAAAACAGTCGTCATTTCGCCGAAGCCAGAGATCAGCTCGACAAATGGGCTGAAGATATGGAGCTTGCGGCACAAAGAGATCTGGACGACGCCAAGAGGCGGATACGAGAACTCCAGCGGGAAAGCCGTCAGGCGGAAACTCTGGATGCCCAGCATCGTATTCAGGAAGAGATTGCCAAAACGGAGCGCAAGAAGAGAACGCTGCGGGAACGGATTTTCGACATTGAGGACGAAATCGCAGAAAAACGTGATATCCTCGTAAGTTCTCTGGAAAAAAGAATGCGCCAAAAGATAAAGCTGTCCCCGGTGTTTACCATCCGGTGGAGAGTTGTTTAGAGAATCAGGAGTCTTTATGCCTACCGTTGAACAACTTCGCAAACGCCTCAGCGAAAAGCTTGCTGAACTGTTTCAGCTCAATCAGCCTGACTTGGAGTTTGGCTTTTATCGTATCATGCATGCTAAGGCCAAAGAAGTGGACAGCTTTATCAAGAACGATTTACTTCAGATCGTCACTGAAGCCTTTGCTAACGTTGGCGCTCAGGGCTTGGAACAGCTCCAGAAGGAGTACGAAAGCGCCGTCCAGAAGGCACGAGACTATGGTTCCCCTGAACCTGAAAATGCGCCTAAGGTCAAAGAGATTCGGCAGCAGATGGAGGCTCTCAAAAATACTTCCAGCAGCGAAGCTGAAGTCTATGACTTGCTGTTCCGCTTCTTTGAACGTTATTACGATGGAGGCGACTTCATTTCCCGTCGCTACTATATCCGTGAAACGGAGGGCCGTGCCGCGCCTTTTGCCGTGCCTTATTATGGTGAAGAAGTGAAGCTGCACTGGGCGAATGCTGACCAGTACTACATCAAGACGACGGAATTCTTCTCGAATTTTTCTTTCGACCTGCTCCAGAGCAAGGAATTTTCTGCGCTTGATGAGATGGAAAAGATGTCCCTGCGTCTCCCCGAGAAGGGAAAACGCGTCGTTCATTTCCGTGTGGTGGATGCCTCTGAAGGAGAACATGGCAATATCAAGGCCGCTGATGACAAGAAACGCTTTTTCATATTGAAGGCTGAACAGCCAGTTGCCCTGACCGAAGCTGGCGAGTTGGAAATTTCCTTTGAATTCCGCGTCGATCCAGAAAAGTCTGGGCAGGAAAATACGTGGAGAGAAAAGCGTAACCAGGAAGCAGAGCAAGGCATCCTTAGCGCACTGGAAGAGCTTGCGCAGGCGGACACGTCCAGCAGGGAGCTTGCAGGAGAATTCCTGCGACTGTTGAAGATAGCGGCGCCTACAGAGGCTAATGCCAAACGTTCCGTTCTGGCAAAGTATCTGAATCAGTACACAGCCCGCAACACCATGGATTACTTCATCCATAAGGATCTTGGCGGCTTTCTGAGCCGTGAGCTGGATTTTTATATCAAAAACGAAGTCATGCATCTGGACGATATCGAGAATGCCGATGTGCCTGCCGTTGAGAGCTATTTGAGCAAGATCAAGGTGCTCCGCAAGATAGCTGGAAAGCTGATAGACTTTCTTGCCCAGCTTGAAGACTTCCAGAAGAAGCTCTGGCTCAAGAAAAAGTTCGTGGTGGAAACCAATTACTGCATCACGCTCGATCGGGTGCCCGAAGAGCTTTATGCGGAAATTGCCGCCAATGAAGCCCAGCTGGAGGAATGGGTGAAACTGTTTGCCATCGATGAAATCAAGGCTGTTCCTGCTGACCTTCTCAATGAGACCGGGCGCCCAGGTTTTTCACGTCCTCTGTCCATCGAGTTTCTGAAAAGCAACGATAAGCTGGTTCTCGATACCCGCTTCTTCTCTGCCGACTTCAAGGCTCGCCTCATCGCATCCATTCAGAATTTCGATGAGCAGTGTGATGGCGTCCTGATACATTCTGAGAATTTTCAGGCATTAAATCTGCTTCAGGAAAGATATCGCGAACAGATTAAGTGTATTTATATTGATCCGCCGTATAATGCTAATTCGTCAGAAATACTATATAAAAACTCATATAGAGACTCTTCGTGGATTAGTTTGATTATAGATAGACTGGAGCTAGGGAAAAAGTTACTTGCAAAAAATTGTTCCAATGTGATTGCAATAGATGAAGTCGAACAAGAGAATTTAGGGAAAATTATTAATATGGTTTTTACTGATTGGGTAAAAGCCTGTATTTCAATTATGCACAATCCAAGAGGACAGCAGG
>CAMLXE010000105.1 GCA_946490455.1 uncultured Desulfovibrio sp.
AAAGACGATACCGTCCACAACATCGGGGGTCAGACTGATTCTGCTGATCTGATGCGCATTCATGGGGTTTCGTACCAGCACATATCCTTCCTTGAGGCGGTTGAAGAACCATTCGGAATAATATGTGGGGATATCTGTTCTTCTGCTGGCACTTATGATCATCGCCCAACCTCTGCTTCTTTCTTCTGATTCACCACTTTTCCTCGTTGAGCCAACAGATATGTTTCTGATTCCCCATAATCGGCAGATCTCATTGGTATCTTGGACTTTTTTAGGAAGGACAAATGGCGCGTTCCCGAAAGTGTTATGCCTGAAAGCTGATTCCGGAAAAATACAGGACGGCATGCCCTGAGGGGATGCCGTCCCTGAATATGGAATTTTTTCCGTGCCTTGCGAGGCATGGCGAACTCAAATGGCTTACATGCCCAAGTAGGCCTTCTGAACATCGGGATTGGCGAGCAGCCTGTCTGCCGTATCTTCCATGACGATGCGGCCGTTTTCCATGACATAGGCCCGGTTGGCAATTTTGAGAGCCTGGTTGGCGTTCTGTTCCACAAGAAAGACTGTCGTTCCATCAGCGTTAATCTTTTCAATAATGGAAAAAATCTGCTGGATGATAATGGGGGCGAGACCAAGAGATGGCTCGTCCAGAAGCAGGAGGCTCGGTCGGGCCATGATGGCACGAGAGATGGCGAGCATCTGCTGTTCACCACCGGACAGCGTTCCGCCAGTCTGGCGTCGCCGCTGTGCCAGAATGGGGAACAGGTCAAAAATATAGTCCATATCCTGCCGAATGCCTTTCTGATCATTGCGCAGAAAGGCTCCCAGATCGAGATTTTCCTGTACCGTCAGGTCGGGGAAAATCAGTCTGCCCTCGGGAACCTGACTGATTCCCAAAGACACAATCTGATTCGGCTTCAGGTGCTGAATTGGCTTTCCACGGAACAGCACTTCCCCAGAACGAGGAGGCGTTCCGCCACAGATGGTCATGAGCGTGGTGCTCTTGCCCGCGCCATTGGCGCCAATGAGTGTGACGATCTCCCCTTCCGCAATGTGCATGCTCACATCGCGCAGGGCCTGAATATTGCCATAATAGGTATTGATTCCGCGAAGTTCAAGCATCGGACTCTCCAAGGTAGGCCTTGATGACTCTGGGGTTGGCACGCACTTCCTGCGGCGTTCCCATGGCGATGCGTGAACCGTATTCCATGACATAGATGCGATCTGAAAGAGACATTACCATGCTCATGTCATGCTCAATCAGCAGAATGGAGAGCTCAAGCTGTTCACGCAGATGCAGAACCAGAGCCTTAAGTTCCAGTGTTTCCTGAGGGTTCATCCCGGCAGCAGGTTCGTCAAGCAGCAGAACCGCAGGCTCTGTGGCAAGCGCACGGGCAATTTCCAGGCGACGCTGTGCACCATAGGGAAGATTTCTGGCTTCTTCATTGTAGTGTTGTGCCAGTCCCACTTCATGCAGCAGCTCATAGCTCTGATCAATGGCGGCCTGTTCCTCAGCTCGTGTACGCGGATTTTGCAGGACGGCTCCAAGAATGCCTGCACTGGTTCGGCAGTGACGCCCAATCATCACATTTTCCAGTACCGTCATGGATGGGAACAGGCGGATATTCTGGAATGTCCGGGCCATACCGAGTTCCGTAATCTGATTGGGCTTGAGACCGTTGAGCGTTACGGAACGGGCGGGTGATCCCTTTCGTTCTGGCAGGTGCAGCTGAACAGTCCCCTCGGTTGGCGTATAGATCCCGGTAATACAGTTGAAGAAAGTTGTCTTGCCGGCTCCGTTGGGACCAATCAGGGCAACAATTTCCTGCTTGTTGATGACAAGATCGACATCGTTCAGGGCACGCAGTCCACCAAAGTTTTTGGAGAGACCGGTAACTTCAAGCACGGGGACGCTCATCCCTGACCTCCTGTGGACGCGGCAGAGTTGGCAATGGGTGAAGGCATGGCATCTACGGCATCCTTATTGCTGATTCTGTAGATACGCTTTTCTCCGGAGATGAGTCCCTGCGGGCGGTAGATCATCATGATGACCATGACGGCACCGAACAGAAGCATACGGTACTCGGAGAAGGCGCGCAGGTATTCCGGTGCAAGGACAAGAATCAGCGCTGCGATGGTTACGCCAAGAACGGACCCCATACCACCAAGAACAACCATGGAAAGAATCATGGCCGATTCCATGAAGGTAAAGCTCGCAGGATTGATGAATGTTGTCTTGGCGGCAAAGATGACCCCTGCGAATCCGGCCCAGCAGGAGCCAAGAGCGAAGGCGGACAGCTTGACCCTGGTAAGGTCGATCCCCATGGCCTCACAGGCAATTTCATCTTCGCGCAAGGCCTGAAGCGCGAGGCCTACACGGGAGTTTTTGAGCCTGCCAACCACGATGATCGTAATGATGACAGCTACAAGAACGATATAATAGATGTAGTTTGTTGCCTGGGTCACATCCATTTCCATGCCGAACAATCCCGGACGCTGGAGATTGGAAAGCCCGAACGAGCCTTTTGTGACATCTGTCCAGTTTTCCAGCACAAGGCGGATGATTTCACCGAAACCAAGGGTAACGATAGCAAGGTAGTCGCCTCTGAGACGCAGGACCGGGAAGCCAAGCAGCAATCCAAAGATGGTGGCCATGACACCACCGATGGGAAGAACCGCCCAGAAGCCCAGACCAAAGTAGGTATCAAGCAGACCGTAGGTATAGGCTCCGACGGCATAGAAGGCCGCATAACCAAGCACAAGCTGGCCTGCAAGGCCTACTACAATATTCAGTCCCAGACCAAGCATGATGTATGTCAAAGCGGAGATCATGATGTTGACCTGGTACATGGAGCTGATGAAGGGCATGGCAATCATCAGAACGGCAATGACAATCAGACAGGCTCGTCTGACGTTGGGCTGCCGGAGCTTTTCCCGAAAAACCGGCAGAATTGCAGGACCGGAAAAGGTCGCTCCTCTGGCCTTGCGTTCTGTGTTCCAGCGCCAGAACAAAGCCAGAACAAAGCTGCCAATGCCCATGTAGAGCATGTTGTCCCAGCGGAAGATCAGGGAGTTGTGCAGCGTATCCACCTTGATGACAATCAGCGGAAAGGTCAGGAACATGAACCAGACGCTGACAAGAAGCGCTTTGATGAGAGCGTTCATGATGACCCCCTAAACCTTTTGAACCTTGGGTTTGCCCAGAATGCCCGCCGGACGGAAGATAAGGATGAGTACCAGCAGGGCAAAGGCCAGAGCGTCTTCGTAGGCGCTGGACACATATCCTGTGGCGAAACTTTCACACAGGCCAAGGACAAGACCGCCAACCATGGCGCCAGGAATCGAGCCGATACCGCCGAGGACTGCAGCTGTAAAGGCCTTGATACCTGCAATAAAGCCAATATAGAAGTTGACCTGTCCTACATGGTTGGCAATGAGCACGCCGCCGATGGCAGCAAGCGCGGAGCCGATGATAAAGGTCAGGGAAATGATTCTGTCAGCATCAATGCCCAGCAGCATGGCCATCTTTCTGTTTTGTGCCGTCGCCCGCATGGCCTTGCCCATTTTGGTGTACTGAATGAACAGGGTCAGGGCAATCATGGTCACGAAACTGGTTGTGATGATCAGGAAGTCACTTGTCCCGATAACATGGGAGATTGGGTCCAGAAATTCAAATTCGGGCAACATCTGTGGGAAGGCCACAAAGTCCGAGGTCTGGGCCAGACTCACATAGTTCTGAAGGAAAATGGACATGCCGATGGCAGAAATCAGAGGGGAAAGACGGGGAGCGCCACGCAGGGGACGGTACGCCACCTTTTCAATGGTAAAACCATAGGCTGCACACCAGACCACTGCGGCAAGAGCAGCAACCACAACAACCCCTGCTGCCGGAAATCCCATGATGCCCAGGGCACTGGCTACGATAAGAGCCGTGAACGCACCGATCATGTAGATTTCGCCGTGTGCGAAGTTGATGAGTTCGATGATCCCGTACACCATCGTGTATCCCAGCGCGATCAGCGCATAGATACTGCCTCTGGTAAGACCGCCGCAGAAAAGTTCGATGAAATATTGTAAATCCATGGACCTGCTCGCTGGCTTGTGCCTCTGGTGGAGCTATCCGCCGGGGAAAAGCCGATGCTTCATGTGCTTGCGTCGGGTGACGGATTTGTGGAGGTTCGGACAGAGATCACTCTGGAAACAGACTGCTGTCATGTGCGATTCACCCTGCACCAGTCTTCTGAGAATGGTGCAGGGTGATTGCATCCAGATTGTTGTGTCCGAAGATTCAATTACTTCAGTTCAACAAAGGTACCGTTCTGAACCTGGTAGATGGAGAAGCCTGCGCCTTCAGCATCGCCCTTGGCATCAAACTTGATCTTGCCAAGAGGGGTTTCCACATAGTTGGTGCGCAATGCTTCCATGATCTTGTCGGAATCGGTGCTGCCGGCAGCCTTGATGGCTTCGATCAGAGCGATGGTAGCAGAGTAGGCATTGTCATAGAATGCACCGGGTTCGGTACCGAAACGCTTTTTGTGGTTCTCATGAGCGGTGATGTTCATGGGCAGCTTGGAGACGTCAGTCGGACCTGTAGCATAGACGCCTTCGGCATTCTTGCCGGCTACCTTGATGAACTGTTCGTCCTTGACGCCGTCAGGGCCAATAAAGGGAATCTTTACCCGCTTCTTGGCAAGCTGCTGGACGAGCTTGGAAGCTTCAGGGTGATAACCGCCGAAGATGATGCCATCAGCGCCGGATCTGCGGACTTTCTGGATAACCGCACCGTAGTCAACGGCGCCGGGAGTGATACCTTCTTCAAGAACGATTTCCACGCCGCCCTTTTCAAGAACTTCACGCGCATAGGTTACAAAACCACGTCCGTAGTCTCCCTTGTCATGCAGAAGGGCAATCTTTTTCAGCCCCAGCTTGTCCTTGGCAAAGGTGGCAGCCAGATGGCCGGACATGTCGTCCGAAGCCACCGTACGGAAGAAATAGGGATATTCTCCGGACTGCGTCAGCTCGGGCGTCGTGGCAGAGGGAGAGATGGAAACGATCTTTGCGTCGTTATAGATGGGGAGAGCCGCCTTGGTTGCGCCAGAGCAGATGGAACCCATGACGACGACAGCACCTTCGGACAATACCTTGGTAGCGGCGTTGGTGCCAAGTTCAGGCTTGCACTGGTCGTCCTGGGCGATGATTTCAATCTGTTTGCCCAGAATACCGCCATTGGCGTTATATTCATCAACAACGATTCGGGCTGCATTGAGGCTGGGCAGACCATAAGAAGACAGGTCACCGGAGTGTGCCCCCGGAACACCAATTTTGATCGTGTCGGCAGCATGCACCGGAGCCGTCATGGCCATGATGGCCAATCCGGCAATGGCAGCTTTCATCCATGCGCGTGCCATAGGAACCTCCCCAAAGACTGGATTGTTGTGTTTTTATATGACATTTTTGTTCTTGCGTTCTGCCCTGAACCGACGCAAGAATTTTTGCCGGAACTGTTCCGGATGGCTTGTTTCCTTATTTTGCAAGGGAAGGGCAGACTTTGGTTTTTGCTGCCACGGTTTTGTCACGCTTGTCAAGCATTCGTAGTTGGAAACAAGTATTGTGAAAATAAACACATAAGTGATATGGAAGGACCGGAGAAAGAACGGTGGGGGGAGATGATGCAGAACAAAAGTGCCGTCTTGCGAGCCGGGTGCAAGGTCAATCTGTATTTACATATTACGGGGGTTCGTCAGGATGGCTGGCATGAGCTGGATACGGTCTTCTGGCCCCTGTCCGAACCTCATGATCTGTTGCAGGTCACTCTACGGTCAACTGAAGGCGGGGCTGTGGCCGTATCCTGCAATGTGGCCGGTATTGATCCTGAACGGAATACACTGACAAAGGCCTGCAGGCAGTTTGCTGCGGCAAGTGGTTTCAGTCCTTCGCTTGCAATTGAACTTGAGAAGGGAATTCCGCATGGGGCAGGCCTTGGAGGTGGAAGCTCTGACGCGGCTGTTCTGCTGCGCTGGCTTAACATGCAGGCACCGCAGCCCCTGGAGGAGGAAGTTCTGGTGTCTGTAGCTGCAACCGTAGGGGCTGACGTGCCGTTTTTTCTCTTTGCCTGTCCCTGCCGTGCCCGTGGAATCGGAGAAAAACTTGCTCCATGCAACCCACTTGCGTATCTGCAGGGTACGGGAGCCGCCATTGTCCTGGTATGCCCGGCAGAACAAGTATCGACCCCCTGGGCCTATCGTGCCTGGGATCTGTGGCAGAACAGGAAGCCCATCTTCTTGACAAAAGGAAAAATGGGAGGTATAGGCCGAACTTCTCTGCATGTCCTGGAAGAAAACGGACAAGTCCTCAGGTTTGAAAACAGTTTTGAGCCTCCGGTCTTTGAAGCCTTCCCTCGTTTGCGCCATCTGAAGGAAAAGCTCCTGCAATATGGCGCAGCCGCAGCAGTCATGAGCGGGAGCGGTTCCTCCCTGTTCGGTTTGTTCCGATCCATTGAGGTGGCCCGTTCTGCTGCAGAGGTCATGCAGGAAAAAGACGTGGACGTTCATGTCCATGCATTGTGAGATTCCCGACTATGGGAAATC
>CAMLXE010000106.1 GCA_946490455.1 uncultured Desulfovibrio sp.
CCATGGCGCCGTCCGTCTTGCCCGCGCCCACAATGGTATGCAGCTCATCAATGAAGAGGATGATGTTTCCTTCCGACTTCTGAACTTCGGAAAGAACAGCCTTCAGGCGTTCTTCAAATTCACCACGATACTTGGCACCGGCTATAAGGGCACCCATGTCCAGTGCAAACAGCGTCTTGCCCTTCAGACCCTCCGGCACATCACCGTTTACGATACGGGAAGCAAGACCTTCCACAATGGCCGTCTTGCCGACACCAGCCTCACCGATAAGCACGGGGTTATTCTTCGTGCGCCGGGACAGGATACGAATGACCCGACGGATTTCGCCATCACGCCCGATCACAGGATCAATCTTGCCCTTACGGGCATCTTCCACGAGGTTGCGCCCGTATTTGGTAAGCGCCTCATAGCTTTCTTCCGGATTGGCCGACGTCACACGGTGAGGACCGCGTACATCCATCATGGCTTCACGGAAACGCTCGGACGTCAGACCTGCTTCCGAGGCTACCTGACCAAGTCCAGTTGAAGCCGGTTCACGCAAAAGTTCCGTAAAAATATGTTCCACGCTGACGTATTCATCACGCAGCTGCTTGGCGAGATTTTCCGCATTGGCGATGGCCTTGGCCACACGCTGGGAAATGGCAATGGTGCCCATTTCAGCACCGGGACCACGCACGGAAGGACGCTTGCGCAGCACCGCCTCCAGCGCCGTGATCATGGATTGGGGCTGTATGCCCATGCGTTCAAGAACGCGCGGTACAAACCCGTCCTCCTGACGCAGCAGCGCGAGTGCCAGATGCTCGGCGTCAACTTCCTGATGTCCGAGCTGCGCGGCCAACCCCTGAGCAGCACTCAGAGCTTCCCGCGATTTTTCTGTAAATCTGTTGATATCCATAAAGTCACCTCATTGCCTGACGTAAGGGGATAATTCCAGGGAGGCAATCTGCCTCCGCTCCGATCATTCCCTGAGAATGCCTTCTCATTCTCTCACGTTCTAAAATAATCCTTCCTAACGGTTCGTCAATTCCCTGATTCGCAACTCCAGTGCATCAATTCGATCCAGAAGGTCCACCACAATGGACCCTCCAAGCGTATGCAGCTCAAAATCGGCGCACAGCCGTTCCAGCTTACGAATCCGATAGATATCATTGCAGCGGAAAAGCAGTGCGGAATTGGCAGTCCGAGTCGGCGTAATCCAGCCCATCTCCACCAGTTCGTTCAGCCGTTCCGGTGTCGTTCCCGTCAGTTCAATAAATTCGGCCCACACGATCATTGTTGACCGCGCCGGCATTTCATTTTTCTGTTGCAGCATACCTTATTACCTCCCCAGACCGTCTTATTTCGCTGCCTCAGCGGCCAGCGCCTTCCACAGCTCGCGCTGCTTGTCCGTCAGAGTGGAAGGAATTCGGATACCGATGCGCACATACAGATCTCCGCGGTCATTTGCAGGGCCAAGGCCCTTACCACGCAGACGCATCCGGCGTCCGCTGCTTGTACCGGCAGGAACTGTCAGTTCCACGTTGCCATCAAGCGTGGGTACCTTGATCTTGGCTCCGAGAACAGCCTGCCAGGGATCAATATCCGCCTCATACGTCAGATCCTTGCCATCGACATGGAACAGAGAATGCGGCGTGAAGCGAATGCGCAGATAGAGGTCTCCACGCGGTCCGCCACTTCTCGAGGCATATCCCTGTCCGGCCAGACGGAGTCTGGCACCTTCCTTGACTCCGGCAGGGATATTGACCGTAAAATTCTTCGAACCTTCTCCGGTCTGCAGCGTGAAGCTGTGTTCACCGCCCTTAAGGGCATCTTCCAGAGAAATCTGAATATCGGCTTCCACATCTCTCCCGGCCTGCGGCTGAGATGAAAAGCCATCAAACGAATCAAAGCCACCCCGGCCGCCGCGGCGTCCTCCTCCAAACAGTGTTTCAAAGAAATCGCTGAACTGAGAACCGTCAAAAGACTGACCATTGAAGGTATATGTTGTGCCGTTGCCAAAGGGATTGCCTGCGCCAAAGCCTCCCTGTTGCGCCTGCTGCCAGTTGGGGCCAAGCTGGTCATAGAGCTTGCGCTTCTCATCATCCTTAAGAACTTCGTAGGCTTCGGTCACTTCCTTGAACTTTTCCTCTGCCTGGGCATTCCCGGGATTCAGATCGGGATGGTATTTTCGGGCCAGCTTTTTGTAGGCCTTTGAAATTTCATCCTTACCGGCACTCTTCCCTACCCCTAATATCTTATAGTAATCCTTATATTCTACACTCATATATCTTGACCTCCTCATGACTCGCCTGCCGACCGGATACGCCGAAACCGTCGCGAGAAGCCTGAACTGCCGCCTTCAAAAACGACTTTTCACCTTTTTTCAAAATAAAGCTGATCCGCTTCGAGTCAAGAAGATTAGAAAGGAAAAGCCTGCCTCACCCATTGAAAAAAACAACCAATCCGGCTAGGGTCGCTTATCGGAGAATTTATGCCCTCTCTATCTCAAAAGACGTTTTGCCCAGTTATGGAAGACCAGTTCTTCACAACATGCTGTGTGATCATGTGAACATAACGAAAAAGTTTTACTGTTCCAGTCTGACTGTTTCAGACACATTTGCCATACTCCGACGCTCTCCAGGAAATAACCGAACGATCCCAGGTCTGTCTCATGCGGATGTCATGGGACATACCGTCCTTCCCCGGAACCATGAATACCATAGGGACCAGAGAATTCCTGAAATCTGAAGATCTTTCCTCCGGTACGACCATCAGCCTCTTCTGAACCCCTGAAGACATCTCGGCTTCAGAGGAAACCGGCTCTCAAAGGAGCATTCATGTCCTCTTTCTCCGAATCCATGCTTGCCCTTCTCCCCCGTCCTCTTCAGCCCGTTCCCGGCGATTCCTTCAATGACCGTATTCTTCTGCTGCTGGCGGCAGTGGCGACATCGGACGGTCTGCTCACCTATCGCGAATACCAGCTTGTACAGGAAGCAGCCTCGGCCATTTTTGGCGAGCGGGCCTTTCATGCAGAGCTTCAGGCCAAATTGCACCACGCACTTCTTCATCCGCCTGTCGATCCTGCTGAGATTGCCAGAGACATGGCTCATCAGGCTGAAGCACAGAAAGTATCCACTTCCTTTGTGGACACCATGCTGAAAGCACTTGCCTCCATTGGTGCGCATACTGAACGCATCGACGAACGTTCCCGTTCTCTCATGGGGGATATTGAACTGGCCTTCCGCAACTCCGATCTGCGCCGGGCCGGTTTTGGACTGGGTGTCAGCGTAAGCGAAAGTCTTGGAGGACTTTATCGGCTGGCCACAGGCATTCTCCCTTCACGCAGGGAGATCGGCCGCTGGTTTGCCCCTGAAACCAGCGTGTTCAACGAAGACATGAATGCCTTTGTCACCTCGCTGGAACGCATCGCCTGGACACTTGACGATACTGAGCTGCGCCAGGAGCTCCATGCACTGCGCAAGATGCTGCATGAACAGCCCTTCAAGATTGTTGCCGTTGGTGAACGCAAGCGAGGCAAGAGTTCTGTCGTCAACGCAATCATCGGTCAGGAACTGTCTCCCATGCGGGAATCCACGCCGGAAACGGCCACCGTAGTCGCCTTCCACTATGCGCCCACGCCGGACTACAGTGTCCATTTTCTGGATTCCAGCCAGTTTTCTCAGCTGGAAACCTATCTGGAAAACGAAGAAGACAACCTTCTGCTGGTACGCAAGATTGAACGCATCCGTCGGGGAGTGGAAAACGGAACTTTCATTCCCGGTCGTCTTCTGGCCGGAATTACCTGCTGGGATGAACTTCCGGACTATATCAGCGTGGAAGGACGCTTCTCCGGCATGGTTGCCAGGGTGGATATCGGGCTTCCGCTGGACATGCTGCGCAGCGGCGTGGTTATCGTGGATACACCCGGACTCAATGATACGGATCGGTTCCACGATTATCTGTCCTATGAGGAAAGCCTTGAGGCAGACTGTGTTCTCTTCGTCATGGACGCGAGAGATCCCGGTTCCCACTCGGAACTCAGTCTGCTGCGCAAGCTGGCACGTTCCGGGCGTTCCGTATCCGTCATCGGGGTTCTGACCAATACGGACAGACTTAATGACGCCCGCAGTCTGGAGGCAGCACGAGAACAGGCGCGTACGGTTCTTCAGGAAGCCTGTCGGAGTTCGGAGCATGTGGAACTTGTTGGAATCGTTGCCGTCAATGCTCGCCGCTTCATGGAAGAACGCTGCCATGACTACAGACTTCACCGGCGCCTGACCTCCGAGCAGACAGAAACGGAACGTCTTCTTGAACTGTTGCGCAATGTCATGGAAAGAGACCGGGGCAAGACAGCCTATCGCCATAAGGTAGCGGAAGCCTGTCAACGTGTGGCCTCATCCACACGAGAACACATTCAGCGGTATATGGATGCCTATCGGGCCTCTCTCCCCGGAGAAGAACTGCTCACCATGCTTGATGCTCACGCCAATCAGCTGGCGGGCGCTGCCATGCATTCTCTGGAGCAGGCCAGACAGGTGGTCAATGCCGCAGCCAGAGATCTTGAGGGGTGGGAGGTATCCACGGAGCAGGCACTGCAACGTTTCAGGGAAACTCTCGTCCTGCGCATCATGGACGCTGTAAACCGCAGGGTCTCCGAACTGGGACATCGCTTTGCCAGTGACGCGGAATGGCACGAATTTGACAGCACAGGCTGCCGCAATATTGCCCGGCAGGCGGTGGATGAGTTTCTGGACGAACAGCGTGAGTCCCTGCGGGTCTGGGAAGACAAGCTGCGCCTCTTTTCCGCCTCCATGGATACCTTCTCAAAAGAATGTCTTGACCGCCTGTCTGCTTCCATTGCCGGGCTCCAGGAAGAGCCTGGAGATCCGCCATCAGGATCCAGCGCGGCCACCCACTTTCTGGTGCAGACGCACCGACACATGCGGAACCTTGCCGTATTCACTACAGGGATGTCGGCAGGACGACTCACGGCTCTTGGTCCCATTTCCCTGCTGGTTACGGCAGGCAATATTCTGGCACTGGCCGCAGCCAGTCCTGTCGCGGCAGCCGTATTTGCGGCCGTAGCCGGAACGGCAGGCCTGCTGTATCATCTGGGCAGAGAAGAACGGCGAAAGGCGGCTTTTCTCGACAGAAGACGCAAGGAAGCGGAACTCTATGCCGACCGTATTGTGGAAGCGCTGCGGCAGGAACTGGGTGAGGTGCGAGACGAGCTTGGCAAGGCCTATGAATTTGAAATCAAACGCGGTTTTGCTCCGGCTCTGGAAAGCCTGTTCCAGCAGTCAGTTCATCTGCGGCTCTTTCTTGAGGTCATGCAGAAAATCCGCAGTGATGCCACACTGTATGATAAGCACGTCCAGACACGGCTTCAGGAGCTGGAAACAATGCAGCAGCGCTATCAGAACGCCATTCCTGCGTCTTCCCAGCGCCACCCATAAGGCAGGATCTTCCTCGTGCGCATCGGACAGGCAGTCCCGGCTGACCAAACTCTTATGCCCTTCTCAATCAGGAAGAAACCGAGGGAAATTCTGAAAGCACATGCGTGGATTTTCTGCCACACACCATAAAAGACATCTTGATCAACATATTAAGACTATCACTCGACATCATGGAGATTGGTCATGACTATCAGAACAACGGTACTGCTGTTTTGCCTTGCCATTCTGTTCTTCCCTTTCCCCGGACACGCTGACGATTCTGATGTGGGCTGCGTCACTACGGAATGGAAGCTGCTGGGTTCCAATCACCGCGTCTGCGTATCGGCTTTCACCGATCCGGACATTCCCGGTGTTACCTGCTACATCAGCCAGGCCAAAACCGGTGGTGTATCCGGTTCTCTGGGGCTTGCGGAAGATCCTTCCAACTTTTCCCTTTCCTGCACCCAGACAGGCCCCATCAGCATCCCAGATAACCTTCCCGAACAATCCAATGTCTTCAGGGAGTCAACCTCTGTTTTCTTCAAGGCAACCCGGGTTACCCGATTCTGGGACAAGAAGCGCAATACGCTGGTCTATCTTGCCATCAGCCGCCATCTTGTAGATGGTTCGCCCTTTAATGCTGTCTCCACGGTCCCTGTTCGCTAGTCCGATAAACCTTGCAGGAGGAACTGCCCCGCAAACTGCCCCGCAGAAATCGTCTGCAGGCGATATCGGACCGGCAGGAACAGGCATGCAGAAGAAGAGCATGTTCGGCGCTACAGGCATGCAGGACAGCTTCCGGAAGGCATCCTCCGGAAAACGCATGGTGAATATATGTTTCGTCTATGCGACGGTCGCCCAGGTGAACTGCCTGCGGCAGGACTGCCAAGCCCCCGCATGCTGCACCTACAGATAATGAGGAGGGACTGTCAGAACGCCTCCATCTTCCCCCAGCTGTTCCCATAAGGTTCTGACCTTTTCCTCGGCACGGGCAAGCCGCCCTTCAAGCAGGTCAAGCTGACGCTGCTGCCCGGTCAGGGCCTCATTAAGGGCAGAAATGGTCTGTTCCTGAAAAAAGACCTGTTCCTCAAGCCGTTCCAGTCTGACAAAGACCTCAGTCTGTGTCGTTTCATTCATACCTTGCCATCCTTCCGGTCTG
>CAMLXE010000107.1 GCA_946490455.1 uncultured Desulfovibrio sp.
TCAGCGCGGCTTCTTTGAGGAAGGCGTTCGCAAATTCCGTCCGCTCATCCTGAAGGATATTGCCGACGACATCGGCATGCATGAATCGACGGTCAGCCGTATTACCACCAACAAGTATGTGGCAACTCCCTTCGGCGTCTTTGAACTCAAGTTCTTCTTCAACAGCGCGCTGGAACTGGATGACGGCAGTCAGGTGGGTTCGGAAAGCGTCAAGGCACTGATCAAGAAGTGCATCAGTGAGGAAGACCCCAGGTCGCCGCTTTCCGATGAACGGATCGGGGAAATTCTCAAGGAACATCTCAAGGTCAATATTGCACGCAGAACTGTCGCCAAGTATCGGATGGCAATGGATATTCCTTCATCGTCCAGACGCAGGAGCCACTTCTGAGAGCCGGCAGTCACCTTGATATGGCTTGACAGATTCGGCAAAGCCTGTTGAAAGTACGTTATGGCTGACGGAGTTTTTTTCGATCTGTCCGTCTCTTCTCCAGGCGGTCGGATTGGTTCTTCAACCAAAGGAGGCCTGTATGCATATCTCTTTCACATTCAAGAACTTTGAGCCTTCGGAACATCTTCGCAAATACGCCCGGCGCAGGATGGAAAAGCTGGGACGTTTTCTGGGAAAGAATCCTGCTCTCGATGCTCAGGTTCTCATGTCGGTGGACAAGTTCCGGCAGCGTGTGGAAGTTCAGGTTTCCGGAGAGGGCCTCAATATCGCGGCAACCGAAACGTCCGAAGACATGTATGCCACCATTGACCTTGTACTCGACAAGCTCGAGGCTCAGGTCAAGAAGTTCGCTTCCCGCAATAAGGAAATTCAGCGCAATGGACGCGTCAATATCGATGTCTATACCTTTGACGCTGTAGAGACCGAAGATACGACCATCACCGGTCGGGACCATTTTTCACCCAAGCCCATGAGTCCGGAAGAAGCCGCCATGCAGATGGAAGCTCAGGATTTTGAATTCCTCACCTTCCTCAATTCCGAAAATGAGCGTATCAACGTCATCTATCGACGGAAAAATGGTCATCTTGGTCTGATTGACCCCATTGTCTGATTGATTTTATGGTTCCCGAATGAGACAGCCCGTCCGGACCAGCTCTTCCGGACGGGTTTCTTTACCAGAAAACCGTGGTTTTCGGCCTGAAGGCAGAAGCCGCCATTCAGGGAAAGCAATGACAGCAGCATCCACCACCTCACAGCATTCCGTGAATGCACAGACGCGGGAGTCCGCTCCCGAAACGCCGCAGCGCAGGAATGAGAGCCTCATTCTTCTCGTCATCGGCCTGTCCGGAGCCGGAAAAAGTACCGTTCTCCATGTGTTTGAAGACATGCGGCTGTTTACGGCAGACGGCGTTCCCCCGCTTCTCATGCCGCAGATGGTCCAGCTTCTCCAGAGTTCCTCGCTCGAAAAGGCCCGCGGCATCGCTCTGGGACTGGATCAGAAGCGCGGTGAATTCAGTGCGGAACTGGATGAAGCCCTGCATCAGCTTTCCGGAATGGGCTTTCGGGTCCAGATTCTCTTCCTTGAGGCCGAACCTGCCGTCCTCATGCGCCGCTATGCCACCACACGCCGGCCGCATCCGCTCGAACGGGAAGGTGTCGGTCTTGAGCAGGCCGTACACGAGGAAGCGCAACGACTGGCTCCGGTACGGGAAATGGCCGACCGGGTCATCGACACCTCATCCTATTCCATCCATGATCTGCGTCGGGTCATCCAGCGTCGCTGGAACAGCACCCAGGAACGGGCCCACGCCATCAAGGTGAACCTTGTCTCCTTCGGATTCAAGTATGGCGTTCCGCGTGAAGCGGACATGGTCTTTGATCTGCGCTTCCTGCCCAATCCCTATTTTGTTGAAAAACTGCGTCCATTTACGGGAAAAAACAAGGAAGTTGCCGCCTATGTGTTCGGTGAACCTTCTGCCAGGGAATTCAAAAAGCGGCTTATCGACTTCATGACCTTTCTCCTTCCTCTCTATGATGCGGAAGGCCGTTACAGAATCACCATTGCTCTGGGCTGCACAGGGGGCAAGCATCGCTCCGTTGCCATGACCGAAGCGCTCATGCGTGCCCTCAAGAGACAGGACTATGCCGTTTCGGCAGAACATCGGCATATGGAACTGGGATAGCCCATGCCGACAATCGAAACCATCTGCACCTTCTTTGTGACGGCCCTGATCATGGGGCTTGCACCGGGACCGGACATCATCTTTGTTCTTACCCAGTCCGCCCTTTATGGCGCACGCGCCGGCATCAGCACCATGTTTGGCCTGCTTACCGGCATCTGCGGACACACCACGGCTGTGGCGCTCGGTGTTGCCGCACTGTTCCAGACATCGGAGCTGGCCTTCTCTGTCCTCAAGTTTGCCGGAGCCGCCTACCTGCTCTATCTGGCCTGGCTCTCCTTCCGCAGCGGTGCCTCCACAGCCCATCTGGAACGCTCGAAATTTCCGGGCTACTGGGCGCTCTATCGCCGCGGGGTGATCATGAATATCACCAATCCCAAGGTCACCCTCTTCTTTCTCGCCTTCCTGCCCCAGTTCGTCGATCCTGCACGGGGAAACGTTTCGCTCCAGATCATCCTTTTCGGCCTGCTCTTCCAGCTTGCCTCCCTCCTTGTGTTTGGAACGGTCTCCCTTCTCGGTGGAAAGCTCGCCGAACGCTTCAACAGATCTGTCCGCGGTCAGCTGATCATGAATCGAATTGCCGGAACGGTCTTTGTTGTTCTGGCACTTGCGCTGCTGTTTTCCTCACGCTGACGTTTCATCAGGAAGTCTGCCGCCATTCCTGTCATCCTGTCCCATGACCGGTGCAGCATGCGGGCGGTCGGCTTTCTGTATCCTCCATTGCCGAAAAAGACGGTATGTGGCAAGTCGTATCAGGCAGATTATCAGCCATGCCGCCAGCATGGAAAAAAGCGTATGTGAAAGGAAATGAGCGCCTCTGGCCATCTGGTAGATTCCCATTGCCCAGCCAAGAGTCAGTCCTGTGCCAAGGCCGATTCTGCTGGCCCTGCGGGAATTGAAGCAGAAATAAAGCCCCATCAGCGCAAACCCTCCCGAAGCATGCCCCGCCGGGAAGCCTTTTCCTCTGGAATGCCCTTCATTTTCCGAAGACGCGGGTTCAAGAACATGCTGGTAGGCGCGCGAACCTCCAAAGGCCTGCAATTCATAAGGACAGTATATATTGGATATCTGCTTGCCTGCCGCAATGCTGGAGGGGACAAGAACAAGGGAAAGAAGCAGGATCAGCGACGGATAATGTATGGTCCTGTGCGTTACAAGAAACCGGATGCACAACAGTACGCAGCCCACACCGACAAGCCCCAAAAGGATCTTCGGCCCCGTGTACAGCCATGGTTTCAACCTGATTTGCCAGTCTGCATCCACCAGCCATGCATGCCTCGAAGCATCATAAAAATGCTGCTGAACCTGCATATCCATACCTGAAAAGCTCTCCAGACAAAGAATCACGACAAGTCCGACCAGGCAAAGGAGCAGATTGTATCCGATGGTTCTTTCATGCATGCCTAACTCTCCAGCGGCAAGCGCAGGATCACCATCAATCCGGCAGACGTTCCTGTCCTTCCCTCCGGATCGGCAGCAGGAATATTTTGCGCTTCAACGGTTCCACCATGAGCCTGTACAGCCTGCTCCACCAGAGAAAGGCCGAGTCCAACCCCTCCGCTGTCACGATCCCGTGCTTCATCAACCCGATAAAACGGGCGAAACAAAAGCGAAAGCGAAGAATCCGGCACTCCAGGCCCCTGATCGCTGATGGAAATAACGGCCTCCCGATGTTTCCCCGTGTGATCCGAACAGGTCTTTATGAAAATACGGCTTTGTGGTGGCGTATGCCGCAAGGCATTCCGGACGACATTCTCTATGGCTCGCCGCAAAAGCTGTCTGTGTCCCAGAACAGGCAATGGGCCGGAGAGACAGGTCTCTATGCGAAGTCCTTTGGTTGCGCCTTCAAATCTGGCATCTTCGGCCACCTCCTGAACCAGTTCGGCAAGGTCAACAGAATCGCGTGACTCTTCCACTGCCCGAATGGAATTTCGTGCCTGAGTCAGAAGCACGCCGATAAGTTCGCTCATGCGTTCGACTTCCCTGTCCGCACGATCCAGATAGGGCAAGGCATTGCCTATGGTCTCCTGTCTCCTGGCCAATGCCAGAGCCATTCCCATACGTGCCAGCGGAGAACGCAATTCATGCGAAATATCTCCGAGGAGCCGACGTTCACCTTCAATCTGGCGTGCGAGTCGCTCCGTCATCAGGTTGAAGCCTCTGGACATGGCTCCGATCTCATCCCCCCGCAGGCAGTCTTTTGCCGTCATACGCACCTCAAGATCGCCAGAGGCCAGACGAATCGTGTTTCTTGTCAGCCGGGAAATCGTTCCGGTAAACAGGCGGCTCAGAAACAGGCAGCCTATGGCAGTGGGAACAAGCGCATCCACTCAAGGCTGCGATCAAAAGGCCTTGCGCCCCTTCCCAGCGCCTGTCTGGTGAGCTGTTCACGCGCTACAGGAACACCGGGAGTTTCCAGCAATAATTGCAGCAGGCGAAACTCGGCTCCGGTCAGGGAGATGTTCACGCCCCCGAGTGAAACCTTTCGATGTACCGTATCCATGCAAAGATCCCCCACGGACAGAATGCAGGCAGAACGGGGACTGGTTCCACCTGCCGGGGCACTCCCGCACGAAGTTGCCGTACGACGCAAGATAGCCCGCATACGCGCTACCAGTTCTCTGGGGTTAAAGGGTTTTGGCAGATAGTCATCCGCTCCCATTTCAAGGCCGATCACTCTGTCAACATCATCGCCTCTGGCCGTAAGCATCAGTATGGGAACAGCATTTTCCTGCCCGCGAAGCGCCGAAAGAATCTGAAAGCCTGTCTTGCCGGGCAGCATGACATCCAGGATGATGATATCCCAGCTTTCTCCTGTCGCCTGCCGCAGCCCGTCTGCGCCATTGTGGGCCACCGTACAGGAAAAGCCTTCTGGCTCCAGATACTCTCTGAGCAACCCGCAAAGTTCACGGTCATCATCAATCAGCAAAATCCGCGTCATGAGTTCCCCCATTCTTCATATCTGGTGTTCGGACAGCACGACCAGTCCCGTCCGATACACATCCACCAGAACCCGATCGGTCTTCAGCAGACAGAACAGCCTTACATCAAAAACCGCAGCACACCAAGAGGAGATTCCTTTTGGTGACCATTCGTTACATTCCGTGACGGCACTGTGACATATCCGCTGATAAACGGTGTATCCAATCTCGCCTAAAGGATACCCTTATGTACAGACAGACTCGACTCCATTTTCTTCTGATCCTTCTCATGAGCTATCTGGGAACAGATCTGCTGGTCAGAGCCGTTTTCATGCTTCACTTTTCTCCGGACATCTCCTTTTCCCCAGTCAGGCTGGCACAGATCTTTGCATACGGAGCCATAAATGACATCTGTGTATTTGCCTGCCTGACCCTTCCCCTTGCCCTTGCGGTTCTCCTTCTCCCATGGCGTGGTCGTATTGCCCAGGCAGGAGCGTTCACGGTCTTTACGCTGTATCTGGCTCTCTTCCTTTTTACGGCAGTATCCGAGTATTTCTTTTGGGACGAATTCAATGTCCGGTTCAATTTCATTGCCGTGGACTATCTGATCTATACCCAGGAAGTCATCGCCAATATCATGGAATCCTATCCCGTGATTCCCCTGCTCTGCGTCATTGCAGGACTCTCGCTTCTGCTCTCGGCCATCTTTCTCCGGCCACTGCGGCATGCACGGCAAACGCTCATGTCGGGAAAACTGCGGCTGTCCGTCGGAAGCCTATGGGGCATTCTGACCTGTTTTGCTCTTTTTGTCTTCACACCGCCGGCCGTTTCCCCCAATGTCTTTGAGAATGAGCTTTCGCATAACGGGATATGGTCCCTGTTCTATGCCTTTTTTCATAATCAGCTGGACTATCGGACTTTCTATCCCGTTCTGGACAACAGGGAGGCGCTCAGTCTTGTCCGAAGGGATCTGATGGAACCGGCAGCAAGTTTCATAAGTGACGACAGCACTGACCTGTCCCGCGAGATCCGTGGAACCGGGCCGGAAAAGCGGTACAATGTCATCCAGATTGTCATTGAAAGCCTTGGCAGCGATTCCCTGAATGACAGAACGCCCAATATCAACATGCTCCGGGAGCAGAGTCTGTATTTTTCCAATATGCGGGCAACGGGTACTCGAACTGTGCGCGGTATCGAGGCGCTTACGTTGAGCATTCCCCCGACACCAGGAAATTCCATTGTCCGTCGTCCGAATTGCGGGGGGCTTTTTACCACCGGGACCGTTTTCCGGCAGCATGGCTATGATACGGCCTTCATTTACGGAGGATATGGCTACTTTGACAACATGAATACATTCTTTTCCGAAAATGGATTCCGCATTGTGGATCGTGCCGGCATTCCCGACGAATACAAGACCTTTTCAAATGCCTGGGGCATATGCGATGAAGATCTTCTGGGAGCTTCCCTGCGTGAAGCCGATGCAAGCCA
>CAMLXE010000108.1 GCA_946490455.1 uncultured Desulfovibrio sp.
GAGGGGGACACCGTCCCCGCTCTGCTGGAGCGCCAGGTGCAGTCCTCGGTCTACAGCCAGAATACGACGCAACTTCCTCGCACGCTCTCTCGGCTCTCTCTCACTGGCCGCACTCATGGCCGACTTTGACTGAGTAATCGCCGGATATGCCAAGGGTCCGAACCAGTTCGGTCCGGACCCTTCCTGTTTTGCGGAGACAAGCAGCCCCTTCTTCCATCTGTCATCCAGATATTACGAAGTGCTAGCTCAAAAAATAATAGACCAAAGGGGCAAGAATCAGACGGTAGTACGCGAAGGGACGCAGGGTCAGTCTCCCAACAAGAGAAATAAAGGTCTTGATTGCAGCAAGTGCAAACAGAAAGGCAAAGACTGATCCTGTCAAAAACAGAGGCAAATCAGCAACGGAAAAGAGCGGCCATGTTTTCAAAAGGTCATAACCTGTCGCTGCGACCATAAGCGGAACAGCGGCAATGAACGAATATTCAGCAGCAAGCTTGCGTTCGGCACCGAGAATCATGCCGCCCATAATGGTGGAGGCTGAACGGGAAAAGCCTGGCCAGAGAGCCATGCACTGGCAGCAGCCAATGCCCAGAGCCAGCTTTGGCGTCATCTGATCAAGAGAGGTATACCGGGGTGTTGTACGACCGCACCGATACTCCACAAACAGCATGAGCAAAGCCCCCACAGCCAGAGAACCAGCCACATACCCGGGCGTAAACAGCATCTTGATTTTTGAATGCAGCAGCAGGCCCACAAGAGAAGGGGGGAAGGTTGTCAGAATCAGCAACCCTATTCCCCGCAGCCCCGCAAAGGGAGTTGGGGAATCCGTATGGATTCTCCCCGGCCACAACAGTCCCATAAAGCGCTGCCAATACAGAACAACAACAGCGAGAATGGATCCAAGCTGAATGGCCACATCAAACGTGCTTGCCTTTGCCCCCGTAAAGCCGAGCAGATGGCCGGCAATGATCAGATGACCTGTGGAGGATACAGGCAAAAATTCGGTCAATCCCTGTACGGCCCCCAGAATCAGACCAATAAGAAACCATGATTCCATATATTACTCACAGGCATTACACGGGGTCAGGGCGCGGGATGCGAAGTCAATTGCCTCACGATAAAGATGTGGTGGCGCATACGGCGTAAGAACCCGGGTTCTGTTTACGCCGACAAGGAGAGACATAAGGATCTGTACCGTCTCCTTGACGAGAATTTCCCGAATGGACCCGTCCTCAATGCCACGCCAGAGCTGCTGCTCAAGAAGTTGGTGAACTTCATTGAACTTTTTGAACATAAGCTCTCTGTCTGCACTTGTCTTCATGTCGCTGTAGGGTGAACAGCGTACAAGAACAAGCCAGTTGGAATCTGGATCTATGGAAAAATCAAGATAGGCCCTGCAAAAATTCAACGCACCTTCCCGTCCGTTGGAAGCACGATCACAGGCATCCTGCAACACCACAAGGAAATGTTCGAGGACATCAAGACCGGCAGCAAGAAAAAGCTTTTCCTTGTTGCCATAGTGATGGGTCAAAAGCCCCAATGCAACGCCAGCCCGTTCGGAAATTTTCTTGAAGGTGGTTTCCGCATAACCGCATTCACCGAACAATTCCTTTGCTGCCTTAAGTAAGGCCTCCTTCTTGGTCATCATACATTTCTCCCCCGCACTGATCACTGTTGCCCTTGATTCATCGGACAAACAGGAACACTATGACAGCATATTTTTCTCGTCAATGGAAAACCGGAGCGTTCCCAGAGGGAACAATCGTCCTTTCTTTGACAATACTTCTGCTTGGTTCTGCCTTCCATGAGCCCACTTACACCATACTGACTGGCGTACTCAATATCAGGATAAACGAAAAGCCTATTCTCTACAGAAAGATACACAAAATCATTTTTCCGTGGCCGTCCAGTTCATGATCCGCCAGGGAAAAGCGTCAACGCATCTTTATTCTGCTCACCGACTGCATCAATATTATGGAGGCATACCCCCTTTCCATTCAGGGACAAAGGATCATGTCATCCTCGCTGAATGAGAGGAAACTGCACGGAGGTATCTGAAGAATATCCGAAAGCAGCACACTGGCAGAAAGGCAATGCCATTTCTGGGCACAGGATACAAGGATCACAGTCATGATGAGTGCAGTCAACGCCAGAGATTCTGCCCGTTTCGCCCTCACGGTACTGAAAGGGAGAAGATCACCGATGCTCTGCTGCAAGACTTCGGCAGATTTCCAACACCATGATGTCCTGTTTTCCTGGTCCAGAACGAATGGAAACGAAATGAACCAACTGTTCGTCGCTATAAAAAAGGGCGAAGAAAATCTCTCCGCCCCGTAACCCTATCAGGATATCTTGCTTCCCGGAGCCATTCCGGCTGCCGGTGTAAGCAGCGTCAGTTTTCCTTCGCTCTCGGCAGTCAGGATCATGCCTGAGGAAACCAGTCCACGGATTTTGCGTGGCGCAAGATTCGCCACAACACACACCTGTTTGCCCACCAGCGTTTCTGGTTCAAAATATTCGGCAATACCAGAAAGGATCTGCCGGGGTTCGGATTCTCCAAGATCAATCCTGAAGCAGAGCAACTTATCCGCCTTGGGTACACGAGTGCATTCAAGCACAGTTCCCACTTTCAGCTCGAGCTTCTGAAAATCGGCAAATTCAGCCAGTCCGGCAGGTGCCTCGGCAGGAGCAGGCGCGGCCTTTTGGGGAGCCTTTCCCTGCTTGGCCTTGTTCTTTTCTTCCTTCATTTCTTCAGGAATATCGAGCCGCGGGAACAGATTGGAAGCAGAGGCAATCTGTGCCCCCGTTTCAAGAAGCGCCCACTTTCCTGCTTCTTCCACAGGATTATGATCCGGAGCCACTCCAAACCGTTCAGAAGCAGGCAGAGGCTGTCCAAGCTGTTCCATAAGTGTGGCAGACGTGCCTGGCATGACAGGCCACAGACACAGCGCCACCTTGCGCATGGCTTCCAGCATGATGCGGATAACAGTCCCCAAACGCTCCATATTTCCCTGCTTGAACAGGGTCCATGGCGCCTGAGAATCCACATACTTGTTCAACGCCCGCACCAGTTCCCACAATGAATCGAGAGCCTGTGCAAAACGAATGTTGTCAAACAGCTGGTCGTAGTTGGCAAGAGCATTTTCCGCCAGTTCAACAAGTACCCGGTCATCATCTTCCAGTTTGCCGGCTTCAGGAATCCTGCCCGCAAAATATTTGGCGTTCATGGAGAGGACGCGGCTGAACAGGTTACCGAGATCATTGGCAAGATCCGCATTGAAACGGGTAATCAGAGCTTCTTCGGAGAAAGAAGCATCCGATCCGAACTGCATGTCACGCAGCAGGAAATAACGGAATGCATCCAGACCATACCGTTCGGCCATCCTGGCAGGTTCTACCACATTGCCCAGTGACTTGGACATCTTGGTATCCTTGACCAGCCAGTAACCATGGACATTGAGATGCCTGTAGAGAGGAAGTCCTGCCGACTTCAGCATGGTGGGCCAGAACACTCCATGTGGTTTCAGAATATCCTTGGCAACCAGATGTTCGCCAGGCCAGAATTTGGCATAATTTTCACCATCCGGCCATCCAAGAGCCGATACATAGTTCAGCAGCGCATCAAACCATACATAGCAGACATAGTCCTTGTCGAAGGGGAGCTCGATACCCCACTCAAGGCGGGACTTGGGTCTGGAAATGCACAGGTCTTCCAGTGCGCCGCTTTCAATCATGGCCAGCGCTTCATTCCGATACCGTTCCGGCCGGATGAAATCCGGATTGGAACGGATATGGTCGGCCAGCCAGGGAAGGTACTTGGACATTCTGAAGAAATAATTCTTCTCCTGAATGAATTCCGGTTTGGTCTGATGCTGAGGGCACAGACCATTTTCCAGTTCCTTTTCGGTATAGAACCGCTCGCAGCCTGTGCAGTAATGTCCGCTATGCTCCCCGAAGTAAATGTCGCCATTGTCATAGACCCGCTGCAGGAAATGCTGCACCCGTTCCACATGATCCGGATCGGTAGTCCTGATGAACTGGTCATTTTTGACGCCGAGGAGCGGCCACAGGGCCTGGAACTGTCCGCTGATACTGTCCACAAATTCCTTGGGTGTCTTGCCGGCAGCCGCGGCAGCCTTCACGATCTTGTCCCCATGCTCGTCCGTACCGGTCAGAAACCAGGTTTCTTCCCCCTTCAGGGCATGAAAACGACGCATGGTATCCGCAACAATGGTGGAATAGGCATGGCCGAGGTGTGGACGGGCATTCACATAATAGATTGGCGTGGTGATATAAAAAGTGGAGGCCACGATACTCTCCTTCATAAGAGGTGACAGGAACGTTTTTCTTCCGCCTACCGTTTGCGTTTGCGCTTGCGCTTATGATGCTCTTCTTCGCATCCTTCTTCCCCCGTCTCGCCTTCCTGGAGGAGATCGAAATCGGGAAGGCCCTCTATTTCTCCATCTTCCAGACTTTCCGGATCAGCCATGACAACCATCAGATCATCACCATAGGACCGTTGTGCGGGCTTTTCCTGACGGGATTCTGTCTTGGGCGCTTCGGGACGATGAGGATTAAGAGCCTGCCATTCATCAAGCGTAAGTTCAATTTCCTCATTGGATTCAGTAAGCAGGGCCACACTGTTGCGGAACATGTTGGCCCGGAGGACTTTCATGCTCCCCTTATTGGTCTGATATCGTTTTCCCAACCGAGGACAACTGCTGTGAAACAGGTCGTAATTTTCCTGCTCATAACTCAGGCAGCACAAAAGTCTTCCACAGATACCTGATATTTTTGACGGATTGAGAAAGAGATTCTGTTCTTTTGCCATCTTGATGGTGACAGGCACAAACTTGCGCAGGAAACGACGGCAGCAGCAGACCATACCGCAGCTTCCCACAGCGCCAAGCATCTGAGTTTCATGCCGCACGCCAATCTGGCGCAACTCAATGCGCGTATGGTATTCACGCACCAGATCCTTGACCAGTTCCCGAAAATCAATCCTTGTTGGTGCCGTGAAATAAAATACCAGTTTGCTGCGATCAAACAGGACTTCCACATCCACCAGTTTCATATCAAGTTCGCGTTCCCGAATTCTGGCCTCGCAGAATCTGTACGCAGCATAGGTAAGCGTTTCATTTTCCTCTGCCGCCACCAGATCCTCATCCATTGCCTTACGCAAAATATCGCGCACATTCTCGGGAGCCAGATCGTCGGGCAGATGCTCCACAACGCTGACCACGAGAGCGAGGCCGAGCCCCTGCTCGGTTTCCGCAAGGACACGGTCTCCGACGATCACCAGCGGATCACTACAGAAAAAATAATATATCTGTCCGTAATGACTAAATTTTATACCGATTATGCGCTTCATGGAGTACTTACTGAAAAAAGGGAAAAGCCTATAGTTGCTGGTCAAATAACAAAGAGTGTCAATCTGTTTATTGTCTGTCATTACGCCCGTTGTGTCAATCTCACTTCGGGGCTGGCCTTCCAGCTCAGAGAGGGCTATGAATCACCATATTCCCATTCAAAACTCGGAGTCAGTATGCTGAATCGCGAACAGGCACTCGCCCTTTTACAGGAATGGCATCCGGAACCTCATCTTGTCCAGCATGCACTGGCGTCTGAAGCAGTCATGCGTGGGCTTGCCGTACAGCTGGGAGAAGATGAAGAACTGTGGGGCCTCACCGGACTTCTTCATGATCTCGACTACCCCCTTACGCATGACAAACCCGAACAGCATGGACTCCTTGGAGCCGAACGTCTTGAAGGTCTTCTTCCGGAGCCGGCCCTCCACGCTATCCGTGCCCATAATGGAGAAATGACCGGCGTTCTTCCTGAAAGTACCTTTGACTTTGCCCTGCGCTGTGGTGAAACGGTAACCGGTCTTGTGGTCACTGCAGCACTGGTGCGCCCTTCTGGAATGGAAGGCATGCAGGTTTCAAGTCTGAAAAAGAAAATGAAGGACAAGGCGTTTGCTGCCAGTGTCAACCGTGACTGTATTCGGCAGTGTGTACAGGCCGGCGTGGATCTGGATACCTTCCTGGCACTGGCTATCCGTTCGATGAGCGCCATCGACGCAGAACTGGGATTGCGGAAAACGGCCTGAGGCCTGTTTGTATTGGAACACTTTGCATTGGCTGAAGAGGGAACGATACGCCACTGCCGGATCTTGAGGCTGTGGCAGCCCCTCACCATTTTCCAGAACAGGACACATTCTGAACGCAAAAAGTCCTGTTTGACAGGCATGAAAAAGGCCCGGCGGATTCCGTCGGGCCTTGTATTTTCAGCGGGTATGATAGGTATCATCAACCCAGTAAACCAGTGAGTCATATTTCTTCATGCCCTCAAGAATCCGCTTTTCCACTTCGGGATCCGCAGGATGCAGGCGGAAGAAGACATGACTTGTTCCATCCGTGGTCCGGCTGCGGGAAGTCAGAACGGAAAGCACATTCGCACCCAGGTCTCGCAACGAATCGAACAATGGGCACAGCA
>CAMLXE010000109.1 GCA_946490455.1 uncultured Desulfovibrio sp.
CCGGCCGTCCGCCGGGACCAGGGCGTCCATCACGGCGTGGAGGTTCCGGCCGTCCACCGGGACCGGGGCGTCCATCAGGCCGAGGAGGCTCAGGTCGTCCACCGGGTCCGGGGCGTCCATCCTGTCGTGGAGGTTCCGGCCGTCCGCCGGGGAAACGTGGTTCATTCTGAGCCAGTGCCGAGGAAGCTGTCATTCCCCAGACACCTGCCAGACCGCCAAAAAAAAGTGCCAGAAAATTTCTTCGTGTCATGGTCTATTCTCCTTGCCAGAAGCATTGAGCAGATCCAACAAGTGCATGTTACCAAGCTCCACTGAAGACTATAGGAACATGCCACACGGCTTTCAAGTCTTTTGCAGAAGAAAAAGATGCAAAAACCGAACAATGCAGAATGGTCATACACTCTGCAACAATTCCGAACAGTCTCGATTGCATTCATTGCAAAAGCAGCGCTGTATCACCTGACACTTGTTTACAAAAATGGATCAGTTCGCCTTCTGGTATTTTTCTTGGACATGTCGCAGTCTTTTCATGTATCTTTTCTGTCTGCAACATCCGGACTGCATTCCGACCAGTCGCTATCGATGCAGTAAGGTCACTGATGAAGGCCTGCTCTGCCCATCTTCAGGAGTGGGAAACAGGTTCCTTTCCGGTAAGGAAGGCGAACATGGCTGCCCAAGGGAACTGCTTCCTGTTTGACTTGTTGCTGCCCTTCGGAGAAACTGCGGCTCATGCAGCGAGTCTGCAATACCAATCTGGAGATATGGAAGATGGCGCATATACTGATTATGCACGGTGTGAACCTGAACATGTTCGGGATGCGTGATCCGGCCCATTACGGGACTGAAACGCTCGAAGACATCAACCGCAGGCTGGCCGAACTGGCACAGGAGCTGGGAGTAGAGGTCGAATTCTTTCAGTCAAACCATGAAGGGGCGTTTGTTGAACGGATTCAGCAGGCCTGTACGGACCATACCGATGCGATTGTCATCAATGCAGGCGCCTGGACCCATTACAGCTATGCCATCATGGATGCACTGGCCATTCTGCGCATTCCCGTTGTCGAGGTTCACATGTCCAATGTTCATGCCCGTGAACCCTTCAGACATCATTCCGTGCTTGCCGCCGTGAGCAGAGGCTCCATTGCCGGTTTTGGCGTGAACAGCTATCTTCTGGGACTTCGAGCTGCCCACGCTCTTCTTTCTTCCTCTCCTACCGTGTGAGATACTCATGAAACTCTTTTTCTTTTTCGGTGACTCAATCACTCTTGGCGTAAATGATCCGCAGGGAGGCGGCTGGGCAGGCCGCTTTGCCTCAGCTGGAGCCGGTCTTCCGGGCATGCCCGTTCCTCCGACAACCTTCTACAACCTGGGGGTGCGCAAGCAGTCAAGCCGGCTCATTGCCGGACGCTGGGAAGCGGAATACGACCAGCGCAGTCTCAGTGATGCGGACAGCCACCTCATTTTCTGCTTTGGAACCGTCGATATGGCCGCTCCGACCGGAACCCCGCTCATGTCCGTGCAGGACTCTGTGGCAACCGCAAGAGAGATACTGCTTCCGGCCAGCCAGAAGGGCTCGGTTCTGCTCCTCTGCCCGCCTCCGGTCCTTCAGGAAGCACACAGGGAACGCCTCGGAAAGCTTGCCGATGCCTATGTCAGCCTCTGCGACTCCATGAATATTCCCTGCCTCAATCTGTTTGAGAACCTGAAAAATTCGGAAGCCTTCCTGAATGACCTGTCTGACGGTGTCCACCCCGGAGCCATCGGCAACGCGCTTATGGCCGACCTGCTGCTGCAATGCCCGACCGTCCAGACGTGGATGACCCGCTAGCCGCAAATCCTGAAACGGACCGGCAGTCTCCAGAGCCGGTCCGTTTGTTCCCGTTCGCCCAAAGCCTCCCTTTTTTCCGAATGCTTCGGCCATTCAGGCCAGATTGCCGCCCGGACATCTCACTCCCGGAAAAAGTTGCCACCGGTGACGGATCGTGTTACAAATTTTATGTTCATAACACACGAGCCGTGAACAGAGCATACGGCACAGCATTCGGGAGCTTTCATGCGGCATATCCTGCTTTCCATCATTCTTTTTCTTGGATTCTGTCTTCTGACGACACTGCCCGCCAATGCCAGAACGGTTGTGGACATGCGCGGAAAGGCTGTTGAAATTCCTGACAATCTTACCCGCATTGCAACCATTGATGATGGCTTCATTGAAGGGGTGCTCACCCATCTCGGAAAGATTGATACCGTCGATGTCATTGGCTCATGGAGCATGAAACGGGATTATCGGTATGAATTCGAAGCCGAGAATGGCGAGCGCTGGGAACATCGTGGCTGGAACACCATGAAGTTTCTGCATCCCTGGCTGGATGAAAAGCTGTGCATCAATTCCCCTCAGGGAAACGCCATCAACTTTGAGGCTCTTGCGGCAAGCAATCCGGAAGTGGTTGTTCTTCGGATCGGCGACTGCACTGTCGGGGCAGGCAACAGGGAAGCCGCCATCAAGACAGTCAACACCATTGAGGCGCTGGGGCTGCCGCTGATCGTACTCTACGCTCCTGGCTGGTACAGATCCGCCGATCTTTCTTCCATGAAGGAAGAGGGCCGCGTCATCGGCGCCATGTTCGGCATGGAGGAGAAGGCCTCCGCGCTCATGGAACATCTGGCGGCGACGGAGCAGCTCATTCGGGAACGGACTGCCGACATTCCCGAAGACAGGAAAACTCGCGTCCTCTATATGGGGCTCAATCCCAATATCCGCAAGCAGGGAGGCGCAGGGACGACACACGGCATTGATACGCCCGAATCATACATTATCGAATCCGTTGCCGGGGCCAGAAACGCCTTCACCGGCAAGGGGGCAGGCGTTCCCATGAGCGCCGAACAGATCTACGCCCTCGATCCCGATGTGATTCTGCTGCCCACCTCAAACGGCTATCATCCTCCGCGCGAGCTGCTGGAAGCGCCCTACTTCGCCAATCTCAGAGAGCTGCGGGCCGTTCGGGAAAGGCGTGTCTATGCAATGCCCTGGTCGCCCATGAACTGTTCACGTCGGGTTGAGTATCCTCTGGACATGCTCATCATTGCCAAGGCTGCCTATCCTGATCGTTTCGCCGACATCAGCGTGTATGACTTTGCCTGCCGCTTCTATCAGGATGTCTATGGCGTTGATGAGGAAACGGCACGGAAGCTGCGTTCCCACCAGCTGCTCGACTGGATGCGCGACATTCACTTCTAACGGACATCCGGGACTGACAATCATGGCCTTTCATCCTCCTGTCGGCTCATCGCGTACCGCCTCGCTTGTTCTGCTGGCAGTGGGCCTTGTGCTGCTCTTCATCTGGGCGCTGACCATGGGCGAATACGCCATAACGGCGCAGAAGGCCTGGGGAACCATCTGGGCCAAGCTGAGTCTGGCAGATCCGGAGGCAATGAGCGCCGCGGGAATCAGCCGCATGGATGAAGTGATTGTCTGGAATATCAGACTGCCGCGTCTGCTGCTCTCCGTACTGGCAGGCATGGCCCTTGCCGCCTCGGGTGCCGCCTATCAGGGCTGCTTTCGCAACCCTCTGGTGGAACCCTACCTGCTGGGCGTGTCCTCAGGAGCCGCATGGGGGGCCTCTCTGGCCATCGTTTTCCCGAATCTCTTTCCCCAGGGGCAGCTCACGGCTTTTGCCTGTGCGCTGATTGCGGTCTTTCTTGCCTACTCCCTTGCCCGGCGCGACGGAGAAACACCGCCCGTGACGCTCATTCTCTCCGGAATCATCGTGGGCGCCATCTTCTCTGCGCTGGTCAGCATCATGAAATATCTGGCCGCCGATACCGAACTCCGGGAAATAACCTTCTGGATGATGGGCGGCTTCTATTACGCCACCTGGCACGATGTTCTGATCAATGCCGTTTCTGTCCTGCCGTGCGTATGCCTCATTTCTCTCCTCGGATGGAAGCTGAACCTGCTTTCGCTCGGAGACGAGGAGGCACGCAGTCTCGGACTCCATCCGGACAGGACCCGTCTCCTCTTTCTGATTCTCGCAACCTTTGCCGCTGCGGTCTGTGTTTCCACCGTGGGCATTGTGGCCTGGGTCGGCCTGATGATGCCGCACGCAGCAAGGATGCTTCTTGGGTCGGACAATCGTTACGCAGTTCCCGGAGCAGCCCTGCTTGGGGCCATGTACATGCTGCTCTGCGATACGGTGGCCAGAACGCTCACGGGTTCCGAGATTCCGGTAGCCATCATCACCTCCATTCTTGGCGCCCCCTATCTGCTCTGGCTTCTGCGCAGCAAAGGCAGGGATCTCTATGCCTGAACCATCCGAAAAGAACGCGCTGGACATCCGGAATCTCTCCTTCGGCTACGGGCATGCCGAAGTCCTTCACAATATCAGCTTTCAGGTAAGGCCCGGTACGGTCTGCGGCCTGTTCGGACCAAACGGATCGGGAAAAACGACCCTTTTCCGCTGCTGTCTGAATTTTCTTTCGCCGTCTTCCGGTGACATTCTCATGAGCGGCGAAGTGACGACCCGCATGTCGCCAGCCCGCCTGTCCCGGCTTGTCTCCTATGTTCCGCAGGAGCATCGGATGGCCTTTTCCTTCCCGGTTCGCGATGTGGTCCGCATGGGCCGCAGTCCGCGCATGTCCGGCCTTTTCCGGCTGGGGCGGCAGGATGAGGCGCTCGTGGAAGAAGCCATGAAAAAGACCGGCGTCCTTCATCTGGCGGAAACGCCCTGCAACAGACTGAGCGGCGGCCAGAGGCAGCTTGTTCTCGTGGCCAGGGCGCTTGCCCAGAATACGCCCCTCATGCTGCTGGACGAACCCACGTCCGCACTCGATTTCCAGAATCAGCTGGAAGTATGGAAAACACTGCGTGATATTGCAGAGCATGGCTGTGCCGTACTGGTCTGCTGTCATGACCCCAACCACATTCTCTGGTTCTGCGATCAGGTTGTCATGCTGAAACGGGGAGAAATCATCCGGGACGGCCGGCCATCCGAAGTCATGACCACGGAAATGCTGAAACAGCTCTACGGCAGTGCCTGTATCCGGGGCGAACTGGCAACGGGGATGCTGCCGGTCGTTCATCCTGCATTGTGAAGCATGCAGCAATCAGACGGTCCAACACACAGGAGCACACCATCGTGATAACGCAGGAACAAAAGGAATACGCCATCCGCTTTCATGGACACTTCTGCCCCGGTCTTGCCATCGGGCTCAGAGCTGCCGACTGGGCGCTGGAACATCTGGGACGGGCGCAGGATGAAGATATTGTTGTGCTTACCGAAACGGACATGTGTGGCGTCGATGCCATTCAGGCCCTCGTTGGCTGCACATTTGGCAAGGGCAATCTCATATTTCATGATTATGGGAAAACGGCCTTCAGCTTCTATTGCCGCAGGAGTGGCCGGTCTGCCCGGCTGGTCCTCAATCCCTCCCTTTCCCGGAAACCCGACGACGAACGGACCCGCCTCCAGCAGAAGGCTTCGGCCGGAGAGCTGCTCCCGGAAGAGGAGAAGCGCCTCGATGAACTCCGCAGACTCCAGGCGGAACAGATGCTCTCCATTCCGCTGGAACAGCTTTTTCTGATCGGTGACGTTCGCGAACCACTGCCGCAGCGGGCACGGATACAGGGCACACTGCGCTGTGAATGCTGTGGCGAAGGGGTCATGGAAAGCCGGATTCGTTTCCTTGACGGGAAGCAGGTGTGCATTCCCTGTCTTGAAGCCCGAAAGAACCAGACTGGTCTCGAAAAAGAGGTCTGAGGCGACTTTTCCTGCTGGGAGAGCGGCAAGGGGCAAGACAGAAGAGCCTCCGCCTGCCCCTTTAGCTTCTCTGGACCTGGGCTGTCCGATGCTTTGCGTTCCTTTCCCCAGTATTGTTCTCTTCCCTGCTCTGGCGGGCCTGTCAGGGCCACAGGCGGTCCAGGGCATTCCGGTCGCGAATCGGCTGTGACCGGACCGGCAGAGGGAGAGCCTCTTTCGCGCTCAGAAATAAAAAAAGCCGGAAAAATTCCGGCAGGACCGTATCAGAAACGGGAGCTATTTCTGTTCGGTCCGATTTGGTGAACAGGAGGAAGGGGGGAGACCCTTCCTCCATTATTTTACTCTTCGTCAAATTCCTCGCCGTTCAGTTCGGCACGGAACTTTCTGGAAAGACGAAACACGACAACTTTTCTCGGAGGCAGCGTGATGGCTTCGTCAGTCTGTGGATTGCGACCCTTTCTTGCGTCCTTTCCATAGGCTTCAAACTTGCCAAAACCACTGATCAGCAATGCACTGTCCTCTTTGATGGCCTTTTTCATGAGCCCAAGCAGAATTTCAACCGTGTTCTTGACATCAGCCCGATTTTGTTCGGTCTTTTCATAAATGGCTTCAACGATGTCTGCCTTTGTGAGGGCTCTGTTCATGTTATTCCTCCCTGTTCTTTCGGAATCCTGCGAAAGAACAACTGCACTATTTCCACCTTCAGG
>CAMLXE010000110.1 GCA_946490455.1 uncultured Desulfovibrio sp.
CATTGACCGTGCCGAGGACCGTGAACGTTTCCAGGCGCTGCTGCAGAAGCTGTCTCTGCTTCAGCCTGCCAATGGTACGGCCACCACGCTGGAAGAGGCACAGACCATCGCCCAGCGTATCGGCTATCCCATTGTGATTCGTCCCAGCTATGTTCTTGGCGGTCGTGCCATGATGATCGTGTACGACGATGAGGAAATGGCCGAGTACTTCCATCAGCATGTCGGACGCCAGAAGCTTGAACATCCCGTCCTGATCGACAAGTTCCTCGAAAATGCCATTGAAGTGGACGTGGATGCCCTGTCTGACGGCAAAGATGTCTATGTTGCCGGTGTGATGGAACATATTGAAGAGGCCGGTATCCATTCAGGTGACTCCTCCTGTGTTCTGCCTCCCTATTCTCTGCCCGCACATATTGTGGCCGAGATTGAACGGCAGACCGTGGCTCTGGCCAGGGAGCTGCATGTCGTGGGTCTCATGAACATCCAGTTCGCGGTGAAGGATGGCGTCATCTTCATCCTTGAGGTCAATCCGCGTGCGTCGCGTACGGCTCCCTTTGTCTCCAAGGCAACGGGCGTGCCCCTGCCGCGTCTTGCGACACAGGTCATGCTCGGCAAGACGCTGAAGGAACTTGATCCCTGGTCCATGCGTCGGACCGGTTATGTTTCCGTAAAGGAATCCGTGTTCCCGTTCCGTCGCTTCCCTGGAGTGGATATTCTGCTCGGACCCGAAATGCGTTCCACAGGTGAAGTGATGGGCATAGCTCCTACTTTTGAGGAAGCGTTCCTCAAAGGACAGCTCGGAGCAGGGCAGAAGCTTCCTGAAAGCGGAAAGGTCTTCATTTCCGTCAACGATCGGGACAAGCGCTCTGTAGCAGAAGTGGCCAGACTGTATGAAGAGCTTGGATTCACCATTCTCGCCACGTCCGGAACGGCAAAACTCCTTGAAGAGCATGGGATTCCCACCATTCGAGTCCTGAAGGTGTATGAAGGCCGTCCCAACATCGTTGACGTGATCAAGAACGGGGAAATCGCTCTGGTCATCAATACGGCTTCGGGGAAGCATACGGCCCAGGATTCCAAGTCAATCCGGCAGGCAACGCTTCACTATGGCGTGCCCTACAGCACCACGCTCTCCGGAGCCAGAGCCATCGCCAGAGCCATTGGTGCGGCAAGAAAGGCCGGTGTACGCGTGAAGAGTCTTCAGGAATATTACGGAGCCTGAGGATGACAGGACTGCGGAGAACGCGTCTGGGAAGGTGTCGATCCGTGGTATCCTTGCAGACAAAAGACGAATGATTTAGACAGGGCAGAGGGCAACGCGCTGGAACAAGATCCGGTATGGAACCTCTGCCCTCCCTGTTTCCAGAAAGAAAGCGGCCTGTGTGACTAGTTTTCCCGGTCGTTTCTGAACAACTTCCTGAAACGAGAAGGTACGTTATGTGCGGAATTTTTGGTATATCGGGGCATCCCGAATCGGCAAGAATGGCCTATTTCGGGCTGTATGCCCTTCAGCATCGCGGTCAGGAAAGTACGGGTATCGCTTCCTATGATGGCCGGCATATTCATGTTCATGCCGGGATGGGGCTGGTTCCGGATGTCTTTGACGAACCCACTCTGGGACAGGAACTTCAGGGCAACATGGCCATAGGTCATGTCCGGTATTCAACTACCGGCGTTTCGGCCAGACGCAATGCACAGCCGCTGGTTGTCCGGGTTCGTGGCATTGAAATGGCTCTGGCGCATAATGGGAATCTGACCAATGCCGCCGAACTGCGGGAAGAGCTGGAAAATATCGGCGCCATTTTCCAGACCAGCAGCGACAGTGAAATCTTTGTGCATCTCATCTCTCACAGTCTTGCCGGAAGAACACTTGAAGAAGCCATTATCGAGGCCTGCAAGCGTGTTCGGGGCGCCTATTCGCTGGTTGTCCTCTCCGAGGGGCGGCTCATGGCGCTGCGTGATCCTTACGGATTCCATCCTCTGGTCATGGGCAGAGTGGACGACGCCTATGTCTTTGCCTCCGAAACGTGCGCCTTTGATCTGCTTGAGGCGGAATATATTCGCGATGTAGAGCCCGGTGAAATGGTCATTGTCGAAGGCGACAATGTTCGTTCCTGCAAGCTCCCCGGTGCGGGAGAGGTGCCCATTCGGCAGTGCATTTTTGAGCTGGTCTATTTTGCGCGTCCCGACTCTCTGGTTTTTGGTGAAGATGTCTATCAGTGCCGCAAGCACATGGGATATGAAATGGCCAAGGAGGCTCCCACCAATGCCGAACTGGTCATGCCGTTCCCCGATTCCGGCGTCTATGCCGCCATTGGTTTCGCTCAGGCAGCCGGTGTGCCCTATGAACAGGCCTATATTCGGAATCACTATGTCGGACGGACTTTCATTCAGCCTTCCCAGACCATGCGCAACTTTGGTGTGCGCGTAAAGCTGAATCCCGTGCGCTCCATGATCAAAAATCGTCGGATCTGTATTGTTGACGACTCCATTGTGCGTGGGACGACCGTTCAGACCCGTGTTGTGAAGCTGCGTGAACTTGGGGCGCTGGAAGTTGATTTCCGCGTAAGCTGTCCTCCGTTGCGCTTTCCCTGTTTTTATGGAATCAACTTCTCATCCAGAGGCGAACTGGTCGCTGCCAACCATCCGCTGGAAGCGCTCCCTGGCCTCCTGAATCTTGATTCTCTGCATTATCTGTCCATTGAAGGGCTGCTGGCCTCCGTTTCAAAGCCTGACAACTACTGCCTTGCCTGTTTCAATGGTGATTATCCTGTCCCGTGCGGAGGAAACTGCCGGGGCTGTGCTTCCAAATAATCTCTGCGGAGGAGACGCATGACACAGCGTGTTTTCATATATGACACAACGCTGAGAGACGGCTGCCAGTGTGAAGATGTGAATCTGAGTACACCCGACAAGATCAAGATTGCTCTGCGTCTTGATGAGTTCGGGATTGACTATATCGAGGGTGGCTGGCCAGGGTCCAATCCGGTGGATGTGGCCTTTTTTCAGGAGATTGCGAACCATACCCTGAAACACTCCAGAATTGCTGCCTTTGGAAGCACGCATCATCCGTCCTTCACGGCAGAGACAGATCCGAATCTTGCTGCGCTGATTCGTTCGGGAGCCAGCGCCGTATCCATTTTCGGCAAGTCCTGTGAACGTCACGCCCGTGAGGCCCTGCAGCTTGAGCCGGAAAGAAATGTGGAAATCGTTCGCGATTCCATTGCCTTTCTGGTCAGAAACATGCCGGAAGTCTTTTTTGACGCCGAGCATTTTTTTGATGGGTACAAGCGGAATGCCGATTATGCCCTTGCCGTGCTGAAGGCTGCTGCCGGGGCTGGGGCGAGGACGCTGGTTCTCTGCGATACCAATGGCGGAACCTTGCCTGAAGAGGTTTTTGCCATTGTGAGCCGGGTTCGGGAAGCGATCCCCGATGTGGCTGTAGGCATTCACGCCCACAATGACTGTGAACTGGCTGTGGCCAATTCGCTGGAAGCTGTCCGGGCTGGCGCCGTTCAGGTTCAGGGATGCATCAACGGGGTTGGCGAACGCTGCGGCAATGCCAATCTGTGTTCAATCATCCCCATCATTCAGCTGAAACGGCATATAGACTGTCTGCCGGAGCCTGCGGATGAACGGCTGAAGCAGCTTTCTTCCGTTTCTTCGTATGTGGCCGAGGTGGCCAACATGTCTCCCTTCAACCGGCAGCCCTTTGTGGGAAGTTCTGCCTTTGCCCACAAGGGAGGCGTGCACGCGAGTGCCGTAAACCGCAACTCGTCTCTCTATGAGCATATGGAGCCGGAGCTGGTCGGCAACGGACAGCGCATTCTCATTACTGAGCTTGGCGGACGCAGCAATATCGTGTCGCTGGCCAGACGTTTCGGGTTCCATCTGGACAAGGATGAACCTGTGGTGAAGGGCCTGCTCAACGAACTCAAGAAAAAGGCCAGCCTTGGCTATGACTATGCCGCTGCCGAAGCCAGTGTGGAACTGCTTATTCTGCGCAAGCTGGCCAGACGCGGGGTTCGGGATTTCTTCAAGCTGCTGCAGTATCATGTCAGCGCCCTGCGGACCGGAGATCAGGCCATCCCGATGGTGGAAACGTCGGTCATGCTTGAAGTGGAAGGCGTGGTTGAACACACGGCGGCCACGGGGCTTGGACCGGTGAATGCGCTGGATACGGCTCTGCGCAAGGCTCTGCTGCCGTTTTATCCTCGTCTGAAGGAAATGCGTCTCCTTGATTTCAAGGTGCGTGTCCTTTCTGCCAATGATGGATCGGGGGGAACGGCTTCGGTGGTCCGGGTTCTTATCGAATCCGGTGATGCCGACCGGACCTGGGTGACGGTTGGCGTTTCGCATGACATTATTGAAGCCAGCTGGCAGGCTCTTGCCGATTCCCTGATCTACAAGCTGTATCGCGATGAGGAAGAGCAGCGCAAGATTCAGCTTGGTGATGGGCGCTTCTATATAGAAGATTAGGAAGAACAGAAAAGGGCGGGGAAAGGCGCAGCGTCCGGACCGCAGAAGAAGGCGTTTGCGCAGGGGAGGAGCCATTCGACAGTATCTGTCTGCATTCCCCATGCCTTTGATTGCTTGTGAAACAGGCCGTACAGTGTCCTTCTGTACGGCCTGTTTTTTTGCGTTGCGGTCCGCCTTTTTCAGCTGATGACGGCAGATGGACTCAGAACATGTCCTGCTGAGAAGGCTCTTGCTGTGAACTGCCCGATTCCCCAGTATTCCTGCACAATGGGAATGAAAATCAGAGGATCGATGCGGGCAGGATCCGGCAGTCCGTCTTCCCGCAGACAGGACGTATCAATCTTCACATCCATGACTTCACCGATGAACTGGGTGTGTGAACCAAGTTCCACGGTCTGGTCGAGGGCCAGTTCCACGATAACCGGACACTCTGCAATGCCGGGGGCATCCACATGTTCGGCAGGCACGGGGGTGAAATTCAGGGTTGTGAACTTGTCGGTGTCACGTCCGGAATGCATGCCTGCGAAGTCGGCCTGCGCGGCAAGCCTGCGGGATGGCAGATTGACGGTGAAGCATTGGCGTTCAAGGATGGAACGATAGGTCCAGCGGCTTCGGCGAATGGATACGGAGAGTTTCGGAGGCTGGGAAGAGCAGATGCCTCCCCATGCCGCGACCATGATGTTGGGGCGTCCCGTTTGATCGTAGGTTCCTACGAGAAACATGGGAGTCGGGAGAATGAAAGGCCTTGCGCCCAGAGAATGAAACATGTAGCCCCCAGTGAGGATTTTTGTGGCAGTGTCTGCCGGTACAGAGCAGAAGATCCGGCAGTCCTTATATAATACTTTTTTTCCGGTTGTCCTTACAGGTTACAGAAGAGAAACAGAAACGCGAGGCACTGAACGCGCGCTGCCTTCAGCTCACGGATGGAGGCTCAGGCGTGTTTCCATATCCGGGTCCGGGGAAACCACAATGGTCGTTTCAAACCGATCAATCCGAACGGTTCCCGGTCTGGCTCCCCTGATGGGATGAACAAACTTGGCCAGAGCGGCAAGCACGTCAACCTGGGTTTCGTCCTTGCGCCAGCTTTTGAGTACAGCCAGTATGGCTGCCTCTCTGAGCGTGGACTGCGGAATTTCCTGTGCCGAATGGTCACGTCGAATCAGTACATGGGCTCCGGGACCACCACCCGTATGGAGCCACAGATCGTGTGGAGATGCAAGCTTGAGCAGTTGCGCGTTGCCTTTGGCATCTCGTCCCCGCAGCAGAAGAAATCCGTCGCTGCTTCGGAAGGGCTGAACATTCCTGGGCAGTTCGGCAAGTCTGGTGCTTCGGTACTGGCTGGGACGACCGACAGGTGAAGCGGCTGTCAGAGTGGCCTGTGCCGCCAGTCCTGCCTGCTCGGCCTGCGCCAGCTCTTCCCGTACAGCGGAAAATCTGCCTTCAAGCAGCTCAAGTCCCCGCTTGCCACGGGCAGCCCTGTGAAAGAGTTCCGCCATATTTTCCCGAATGGTCAGACGGGGATTCAGTTCAATTTCCTGTGGGCCCTGTTCGGTATCCAGCACGACAGAATCCTGCTTCTCATCGGGGGAAAATCTGTAGAGATTGGCCTGAAGCAGACAGGCCGTTTCCTGGGCAGCCTGCATGTTGCCAAGACGCACCCGTTCTGTTTCAAGCTTTTTCAGCAGCCGTTCAAGTCGGGTCGCTTCGGCAAGATGCGGTCTGGCAGCCTCGGCGCGGAACCGGGAAGCCATGCCGTGCAGAACCAGCGATTCACCTGCTGCCGCACAGGCCTGTATGGGATTTTCAACAACCAGCTCCTCGCGTCCTAGGCGTTGCTCGGGGGGAAGAGGCCATGCGGAAATGGTGCGGTTTCCGTCCTGATCCTCATAGACAAAAAGATCGCCACCACCGGCTTCAAGGTCGAGGAGCAGGGCACTCTGTTCT
>CAMLXE010000111.1 GCA_946490455.1 uncultured Desulfovibrio sp.
GGTCCATGGCATAATAGCGTCCGCAGAGGGAAGCCAGCCGGACGGGCACTTCCGGATGCTGCTCCCGCAGCCCGGCAATGCACTTCTGGATCTGCTCCACAAAGCCCACGCCGGACATGGGGCTGGTATCGCGTCCGTCCATGAACATCTGCAGCAGGACGGGAACCCCATGCTCCACGGCAATCTGCATGAGGGCTTCAATATGGTTGATGTGGCTGTGGACGCCGCCATCGGACAGCAGCCCCATCAGATGCAGGCGTCCCCCGCGGGACCGGATGCTCCGCAGAAGCTCCAGAAAGGCAGGATTTTTCGCCAGTTCGCCGTTTTCCATGGCCACGTCAATACGGGTCATGTCCTGATACACGACACGACCGGCCCCGATATTGAGGTGCCCCACTTCGGAATTGCCCATGTAGCCGTCAGGCAGCCCCACGGCTCTTCCCGAAGCGGCAATCCGGGTTGCACCCGGAAGGGCAAAAAGGCGATTCAGAAAAGGCGTATCGGCAAGACGGACGGCATTTCCCGGTCCTTCCGGAGCCAGTCCGTAGCCGTCAAGAATCAGCAGCAGTACAGGAGTCAGCGACATGGCGAAAACCTCGACAAGAACCTAGTCCCCGGCGCCGGGCAACGCGCCATGAACGACGGGAGCCTGTTTCCACAGGGACTCGATGCGGAACAGGTCACGGGTATCCTGCTGGAAAATGTGGATGACGATATCGTTGAGATCGGCAAGAATCCACTGGGCAGCCTGATACCCTTCCATCCGCAGGAATTCATAATTGAGCTTTGAACATTCTTCCAGCAGCCCGTCGGCAAGACTTCTGGCGTGGCGCTGCGAGCTGGCGGTCAGGACAATGACCATATCCATGCACTGGCTGAAGGCAGACACGTCCAGCGCCACCACGTTACGCGCCTTGTTTTCCTCAAGCCAGCGGACAAGCGCAACGGTCTTTTCGGAAGCGGGCGCCGTAGAAAATTTGCGGGCAACGGCGGGTTGACGGGAAGAAATCCCGGAAGCGGGATCGGCCTTGACCATCTGAGTAGGGGTATTCTGTTCCATCCGCAGGCATATACGCCATTTTGTGGGGAATCGCAATTCTTCCGCCGCTCTTCCCCTCTCTTTGCGGGAGGAAGGTTCCCCATGCCCGGACTTCCACAAGGACGGCAGGAACGGAAAAGGGAAAGAGCGGGAGAGGAAGCGTACACGAAAGAAGGGGGAGATTGCGCCAATGCCTCCACTTGACCTGAGGAAGAATGCTCAGGAGGACGCGAGAGAGGCATCCTCCTTGCTGGAACTTCCCCACGCCTCCAGAGGACGCGAGAGAATCCCTGAGGCGCGGATCCGTTCGGCATTTGTCAGGAGAACGCGCGCGGGAGAAAGGGAAAAGAACTGAAAGATTGTGTATATATGAACTGGTTCTGGAGAACGCGCGCGGGAGAGAGGTCTATGAGCCTGATGAATGCCTTCTGTGCAGATCAGGAGGACGCGCGGGAGAGGTTTGATTTGAACAATGTCTTCACTTCTTGCTCAATGTTCAGGAGGACGCGGGAGAGAGGTGAAAGAATCGCGCCGACACTATGCGCTTCTTCTGGAGAACGCGCGCGGGAGAGAGGGAGAGAAAAGGCGTCTGCCCGGAAACGCTGCCGGCACGCCGGAAGGAACGCGGCCCCGTTCCGCCACCGCGCCCGCCTGTCTGGCGGTTTTCCGATGTTCCCGTACGCCCCGCTTCCCTGCTCCGGAGAGCCTCTCCCGACTTTCGCTCTTTCCAGACTTATCCGGCGCCTTGACCGGCCTCCGGCGACCGACGGCCATGCGGAAAGGGAAGCTCGTGTTCCCGGAAGGACAGGACTGGCAGTCTTCGGGGCATCGGATCTCCCGGTACGGCGTCCGGTGGCGGAGAAGAAGAGGCAGAACGCAACCGTTCTGCCTCGAAAGGACAAACCTGTTTGCCGGGGGCTAGCGTTTCCGCCTTGGCGGCTTGCTGTAGGCATGTTCCGCCAGCCGTCCGAACTCTTCCAGCCGACGGTCAACCCGGTCATAGATCGAACCGCGCGTAAAGCCGCCGCCCTTGAGCGGTCTCCCGGCCGGAATGCCGGTCAGAAGTTCCAGCGCTTCCGTAATGTGCTGCACGGGATACACGCCGAACAGGCCCTGATCCACGGCGTCAAGGATACGCTGCGGCAGCATCAGGTGATCCACGTTGTCCCGCGGCACGATAACCCCCTGTTCGCCGGTCAGACCGCGCCGGGCACAGACGCCGAAAAAGCCCTCGATCTTGCGCGAGACACCGCCCACGGCCATGATGTGCCCGGACTGACTCACCGCACCGGTGAACGCCAGCGACAGGCGCAGGGGGACTTCGGAAAGGGCCGAGAGCAGCGCGGCGAGTTCGGCGCCGGAAGCGGAGTCGCCCTCAATGCCGGCATAGTTCTGCTCGAAACAGAGGCTTCCGGTCATCACGAGCGGCTTGTTTCGTGCGAACTGATCGGTCAGATAGCTCTTGAGAATGAGCATGGCCTTGGTGTGGATGGGGCCACCGAGTTCGGCCTCGCGTTCAAGGTCAATGATGCCGCCATGCCCGACCCCTACGGTACAGGAAATCTGATGCGGCAGACCGAATTCAAAATCGCCGTACCAGGAGACGGACAGCCCGTTGATTCTGCCGACAGCCGTTCCGGACGTGTTGACCTTGATGAGTTCGCGGTCATACTCTTCCATATACAGCTCTTCCACCAGATTGGCCCGGTAGCGGCGCTCTTCCAGCGCCTCATCCAGATGTCGGCCCTCAACCAGCGTTGCGCCCTGCATGGACGCCATGGCCGAGGCCTCAATCATCACATCCCGCATGAGCGGAAATTTCAGTGACAGTTTCTTCTGGTCTTCCGCAACGCGGGAACTGAAATCAATGAGACCGGCCAGTGCCTCGCGTCCAAAGGGCAGGAGGTGGGCTTCATCAATGATTCCGGCAAGCCGCGTGAGCCATGCCCGAATGTCGGGAGCCGTACGTTCCACCGTTTCGCTCATCTGGGCCTTGATCTTGAAGAGCTTCTCAAAGCGTCTGTCCGTTTCCAGCAGGACCTCATAGAGTTCCTCGCTTCCCACAAGGACAACCTTGACATCCAGCGGCACAGGCGCCGGTTCAATGCTCTTGGTCCGGACAGCGCCTTCGGGGCCGTCTCCGCTTTCCTCCAGTCTGGCCACACCGGCACGCAGGGCACGCATGAGGCCCTCCCAGGCCGCCGGATGCTGGAGGATGTCTTCCAGATGCAGGACCAGAAAGCCCCCGTTGGCCCGATGCAGCGAACCGGCCTTGATCAGGGTAAAGTCGGTGACCAGAGCCCCCATTTCCGATTCCCGCTCCACGCATCCGAGCAGATTGGCGCTTGTGGGATGGTCTTCAACGATGACAGGGGCGCCCTTCGTTTCGCTGTTGTCCACAAAGAGGTTCACGTCATGCAGGTAGAGGTCCGATTCGGAATGGGACGGTCCGCCCTCAAGCATGTTCCCCAGCGTCGGCGATACGGATTCCTTGGGCAGGAAGGATTCCGGATTTTCGATGATGTCCTTGCGCAGGGCGTCGAAATAGGCCTTCAGGGACGTGTTGACAGAGCCGTCAGGCTGCGGACAGGCCTTCAGAATCCGTTCCGTCACGGGCACGAGAACGCTGTCGAGCACGCCGGAAACCACTTCCCTTTCCAGGGTCTTCTCATCCGAACGGAAGAGCTGCTCGGCCGAGGACAGCTTCCGGACCATGCCGGACATGGCCCGCAGAAGCGTGTCGCCCTTGCGCTTCAGGCCCTGCCGGAGCTGCGGATCAAGATGCTCGTATTCCTCTTCACTGAGCCTTTTCCCTTCCACAAGCGGATAGAGGGTCAGCGCGCCCTGCTCGTCCATATCCAGATTGAAGCCCTGTTTCCCGGCGGTCTTGTCCATCTGCCGGATCAGTCCGGTCCGGACAGACTGAAAACGGTCCTGAATCTCGGAACGCTTTCTGACATAGGTCTCGTTGTCCAGACGGGCCGGAAGCTCCTTGCGGATGTCGCCAAGAGCCCGCGAAATCAGTGCCCGCAGCTTTCTACCCTGCCCGGCAGGCACGGACAGCAGACGGGGATGATCCGGATCTTCAAAATTGTTGACGTACAGGAGGTCGGGAGGCGTAGGGGCGCGGCGGGCCCGTGGAGCCAGAAATTCCTTGAGCATGTAGGTCCGCCCCAGGTTGGCCTCACCGGAAAGATAGACATTGTAGCCGGCTGCCCGGATGTTCAGGGCCAGTTCCAGAGCCTTGAGCGCCCGCGGCTGTGGAGCGGTACGGCGATGCCCGTTACGGGGAATGGCATCACTGGTGTCCCAGGGAATACGGTCAGCAGGAAAGCGCGCGCTCATGCGCTGACCGGGCAACGATTTCACTTTGCTCATACTTTTCCATCATGCTTCATCCGCAGCCGTTCCCTTCGGAACAGTCAGAGCCTTCCCTGCGGAAAGCCTTCTGTCACGCCCTGTTCGACGCTTCTACGGTCTTTTTTTCGTTATGCGGCAAAAGAAAGGGCAATCAGGCCCCGCAGACGCGCTCCAGAATGACGTCCGCCCCTTCTGCCTTCAGCGCGGCGGCGAGCGCCAGTCCCACGCTTCTTGCCTCGGAGGCCCTGCCTTCCAGGCTCTTCCGGATAATCCGGGAACCGTCCGTTTCCGCCACAAGCCCTTCCAGACGGAAGCGTTCCTCATCCAGCATGACCGCATGTCCGGCAATGGGAACCTGACAGCCGCCGTCAAGTCCGGCCAGCAGACCGCGTTCCGCCTCCACACAGATTCTTGTGGGACGATCTTCCATGAAGCCCAGAAGCGCCGCAAGATCGGCCCTGTCGGCACGGAACTCGATTCCCAGAGCCCCCTGCCCCACGGCAGGCATGAAGACGGGAGGCACAAGCGGAACCATGACCGGCGCACCAAGTCCAAGACGCTTCATGCCGGCGGCAGCCATGATGATGGCATCGAACTGGCCTTCCAGCAGCTTGCGAAGCCGCGTATCCACATTGCCGCGCAGCGAACGGACTTCCACATCCGGGCGCAGGGCAAGCACCTGAGCCTGACGCCGCAGGCTGCTCGTGCCGACGACCGCTCCGGCCGGCAGCGCATCCAGAGACGGAAACCTTGCCGAAAGGAAAAGATCCGCCGCTTCCTCCCGCTCGGGAACAATGCCCAGCGTCAGCCCGGCAGGAAGTTCCATGGGAACATCCTTCATGCTGTGTACGGCAATATCGGCTTCTCCAGTCAGCAGAGCTTCCTCAATTTCCTTGACAAACAACCCCTTGCCGCCAACCTTGGCCAGCGGCACATCAAGAATGATGTCGCCCTTTGTCCTGATGATGCGCAGTTCCACATCAAGACCGGGGCAGTTTGCCTCAAGCCGTGCCTTCACATGCTCGGCCTGCCAGAGGGCAAGCCTGCTTCCCCGCGTCGCAATGACCAGTTTGCTCATAGTCCTTCCAGTGAGAGAAATAGCGAAAACCGTTCCCAGGGGGGAACGGTCCGACATCAATGGCAGCTGCTGCAGTTTCCGCCCGAACACCCGGCACAGCCTCCTCCCGAAGGAGCCGGGGCGCCCATGCCTTCAAAGCCGCCGCCCTCGCAGTACCGGCAGGGTCTGGACAGGAGCTTCTCCGTTTCCTTGCCATGACAGACAGGGCAGGCAGGAAGTTGATCGCCAAAGACCAGTTCTTCAAATTCATGACCGCAGCTCTTGCAGCGGTATTCATACATGGGCATGGGCTTTCTCCTCTTCATCGGGCTGATCAAGCATGGGCTTGATGGCCATGACATTTTCAAAAAGATAATAGTCCGTCAGCGCACAGAGCATGTGCCCGACGGCGGCGTGCAATTCCTGAACCAGAGGCGTACTGGGATGCGGTATGGCCAGCAGCAGGTCGCACAGGGGCGCCATCTTCCCTCCGCCGGCCCCGGTAAGGCCGATGGTGAAGATGCCCAGTTCTCTGGCAACCTTCAGCGCCTCAACCACATTGGGACTGTTTCCTGAGGTCGAAATGCCGACAAAAACATCTCCGGCCCTGCCAAGAGCCCGCACCTGCTTGGCAAACACAAGCTCATAGCCGAAATCGTTTCCGATAGAAGTAAGAATGGATGAGTCGGTGGTCAAGGCTATGGCGGGAAGAGGCGGCCTGTCCATGATGAAGCGGTTGACAAATTCCGCGGCCCAGTGCTGGGCATCCGCCGCGCTGCCGCCATTTCCGGCAAAAAGGATCTTGCCGCCCCGCGCCACGGAAACGGCCATC
>CAMLXE010000112.1 GCA_946490455.1 uncultured Desulfovibrio sp.
GGCCTCCCCGGCGGATTGCCATTTTCAGTCAGAGTGGTGCCTTTCTGCTGAATCGTTTCAGTCAGACCCCTGAGATGCGTCCGGCCTATCTTATTTCTCTTGGCAATCAGACGGATCTGACCCTTGGGGATATGATGCGATATTTCAAGACATCTTCCGAAGTGGATGTCATCGCTGTCTATGCGGAAGGCTTCAAGACGCTTGATGGACTGGATTTTGCCTGTGCCGTACATGAGGCTGTCTGCGCAGGAAAACAGGTCGTTTTCTATAAGGCCGGGCGTACACCGGAAGGAAAGAGCGCAACCAGTGGGCATACTGCCTCGCTGGCGGGTGATTATATGGTTTGTGAAAGCTGCATCCGGCAGGCCGGCGCAATCATGGCGCGTAACTTTACGGAGTTTCAGGATCTGGTCCTGCTTGCCGAGGCTTTCAGCGACAAGGAAATTCATGGAAAGCGAATTGGTGCAGTGAGTGGAGCCGGTTTTGAAGCCGTGGGTATGGCAGACTCCATCCAGGCAGATGAATACAGCATGAAGCTGGGAGCCTTGTCAGAACAGACCCGGGACGCCATACGTGATCTGGTTCGTGCCAAGGGACTGGAGCATCTTGTTACAGTGACCAATCCACTGGATATTACGCCCAGTGCCGATGATGAAACGCATGCCCGCATGGCTGAACTGATGCTTCAGGATGAAAATATTGATGCTGTTGTCCTCAGTGTTGATCCGCTTTCTCCAGTAACACATTCGCTGGCTGACACAGATATTGAAAAATTCCAAATGGATGCTCCAAATGGAATTGTCGCTTTTCTTGCAGAGACCAGACGGCGCAGCACAAAGCCTCTGGTTGCTGTGGTTGACGGAGGAGCTCTGTTTGATCCTTTGCGAAAGGCATTGATGGCAGAAGGTATTCCCGTCTTTCCCGTATGTGACCGGGCTGTTTCGGCCCTGTCTCTGTATGTGGAATCCAGACTTGCGGGAGAAGGTCTCAAACATGCCTGCCGCTGCTTTCTTTCTGTGAGATAGAAAAATCTCCATAAAAAAACAGCGAGTTTAAAAAATATGAGGAAAGGCCGGAAAGCGCTGAACGCTTCCGGTCTTTCTTCGGTTGCAACTGAAGGGGAGAGCTTTTCTGGCAGTCGACTGTCATCAGGTCAAAACATACCTGTTTGCGGCATGGCGTCTGCTTGGCAGGGGAGGCATTCGTTATGCAGCAGCCTCTTTCATGTCGGTTTCAGCCATGTTTCTGGTCAGAAAGAGGAAAAACTGACGTTCAGTGGTTTGCCGATTGTCCGAACGTCATTTGCCGTTTCTTGTTTTTATCCATCGGATACGGTAGGTGGAACAGGCTGCTTCACGATTCACGGCATAGCCTTCGCAACCATTTCTCCGGGGAATGGACTGTGGAGGAAAGCCTCGGAACGAGCTGCCATGAAGTTCGTTCCAGTGAAGGGTACCTTTTTACATACCAGCAGGAAGATCATGGTGAATCAGTTGTCATTTCAATCGCTTGTCCCAACGGATGCGGACCGTACGCGTGTGGAAGAACTGCGCAGGTTTGTTGCGTATCATAATTATCGGTATCATACGCTGGATGACCCGCAGATTACGGATGATGAATACAATGCTGCCTTTCGGGAACTTGTTCAGCTGGAAGAGCGATTCCCCGAATTGAAAACGGCCGATTCGCCTACTGCAAAAGTTGGTGGAATGGTTCTTTCCTCACTGGAAACCCGTCCGCATCGTCTGAAGATGTATAGTCTGGACAATGTGTTTTCTGCGGAAGAGTGGCAGGCCTTTCTGAAAAGACTGGATAATGCTGTTCCCGGAATACGCCCTGAATTCTGGTGTGACCCCAAAATGGACGGGCTTGCTCTTGAGCTTGTCTATGAACGTGGCATGTTTGTTTCTGCCCTGACCAGAGGCGATGGAGAAGTTGGGGAAGTGGTGACTGAGGCCATGCGAACCGTACGCAATCTTCCCAAACGCCTTTTTGGCAATGCACCGGATCTGCTTGAAGTTCGTGGTGAAGTCATTTTCAATCGCAAGGATTTTCAGGAGCTCAACGCACGTCAGCGCAAGGCCAATGCCAAAACCTTTGCCAATCCCCGGAATGCGGCAGCAGGTTCCATCCGTCAGCTGGATATCTCTGTCACGGCTTCCCGTCCTCTGCGATTTCTTGCCTATGGCTTCGGAGAAATAGAGTGGGGGAGTACACGGCCATGGACAACCTATGCGGAAGTCATGGAACGGTTACGTGAATATGGTTTTGAAACACCTCCGGATGGGCGTCTGTGCACCTCTTCAGAGGCCGTGGAGGCGTATTATACGGCTTTGAAGGATGGAGGGCGGGAAAAGCTGGCCTACGAGATTGATGGCGTGGTGATGAAGCTGAACGATCTCGAAATGCAGCGCAGACTGGGATATACCGCCAGAGCCCCCCGTTTTTCCATAGCCTGGAAATTTCCGGCACAGCAGGCGACAACGGAACTCCTTGGAATCACCATTCAGGTAGGACGTACGGGGGTCCTGACGCCTGTGGCCGAATTGCAGCCTGTTACGGTCGGGGGGGTGGTCGTCAGCAGGGCAACACTGCACAACGAGGATGAAATCATCAATCGAGATGTTCGGATTGGTGATCGCGTGATTGTGCAGCGGGCCGGAGATGTCATTCCCGAGGTTGTTGGCGCTGTTCTTTCCGAACGTCCGGAACATGCTGTTCCCTTTGTCTTTCCGCATTTCTGCCCATCCTGTGGAGAGCCGGCTCACCGGCTGGAAGGGGAAGCTGCCTGGCGGTGTGTCAACATGTCGTGTCCTGCAATGATTCGGCAGTCGCTGGCGCATTTTGTCTCCAAGGCCGGGCTTGATATCGAGGGATTCGGGCAACGCTGGATTGAGCAGCTTATCGGTTCCGGGAGGGTCAAAACACCGGCAGATCTCTTTACCCTTACGGTGGAAGAGCTCTTGCATTATGAGCGCATGGGTGTAAAGCTGGCCTCGAAGCTCGTGAATTCATTGGAACGAGCCAGACGGGAAGCTACCTTGCAGCGTCTTGTCTGCGCTCTGGGAATCCGTCATGTGGGAGAGCAGACTGCCAGAACACTGGCTTCTGCCTATTCGGATATGGACGCGCTGGGTTCCGCTTCACTTGAGGCATTGCAGGCCCTTCCGGATATTGGACCGGAGGTGGCAAGTTCCATTCGTGCCTTCTTTGAGGATGAAGCCAACCAGATTCTGCTCTCCAGACTGCATGAGCTGGGATTGTGGCCCGTAGCCGCGAAACAGACCACGAGTGAGGAAAGATCAGGTATTCTGAGTGGTAAGCGAGTTTTGTTTACAGGGACACTGTCCATGCCCCGCTCAAAGGCTCAGCAGCTGGCTGAACAGGCTGGGGCCGAAATAATGAGTGGTGTTTCTCGCAAGCTCGATTTGCTTGTTGTTGGAGAAAATCCTGGTTCCAAGCTGGAAAAGGCACAGGAACTGGGTATTCAGATTCTTGATGAGACCGCGTTTGCCGCACTGCTTGCCGGAAACCGGGATGTATTGTCTGAAACGAAAACGAGGTAGCAACATGGCCCTTTCTCTTGTCGTAATGGGTGCAAGTGGTCGTATGGGGACAACAATTGCCAATCTGGCCCTTGAACAGGGACTGAAGCTTGCCGCAGTGATGGAACGTCCGGAAAAGGTGGATGCTCTGGCTCACTGGGGATGTCTCGCCGGAAGTGATGTGAATGCCATTCTGCCTCAGGTTCCCGGTGCGGTCATTATTGATTTTACGGCCCCGGAGGCGACGATGGTAACAGCCAGAGCCGCAGTTCGTCATGGCAATCCGATGGTCATCGGTACAACTGGTTTTTCCGCTGAACAGAAGGCCGAACTGGAACAGCTGGCCCTTTCCGGAAAACTGTTCTGGTCGCCGAACATGAGCGTTGGCATTAACGTGCTGCTTGAAATCTTACCTCGGCTGGTCCGTATGCTGGGACCGGATTATGACCTTGAAATGGTGGAGCTGCATCATAACAGGAAAAAGGATTCCCCCAGTGGAACCGCCCTGAGGCTTGCCGAATGTCTTGCAGATGCGCGAGACTGGGACCTGAAAGATGTGGCCTGCTACCACAGAGAAGGTATCATTGGGGAACGTCCCAAAAAGGAAATCGGGATTCAGGCGGTTCGTGGTGGTGACGTCGTAGGTGTCCATACTGTCTATTTCATGGGGGCAGGGGAACGAATTGAAGTTACACACCAGGCCCATTCCCGTGAAAATTTTGCTCAGGGGGCTTTGCGGGCGGCTCGTTGGATTGGTGGATGCACTCCCGGAAAACTTTACTCCATGAGCGATATTCTGCTTTCAGAGGTGAAAAGCTGATGCAACGTTTTGAGAAGGACTGGGCACAGGTTTGGAGCGGACTTGTATCCGGAATACAACGCTTCACAGATGAAAATGGTTTCTCGGATGTGGTACTGGGGCTTTCTGGTGGCATGGATTCCTCTCTGGTTGCGGCACTTGCCGTGGATGCACTGGGGAAGGAACGGGTCCACGGCGTGCTGATGCCTTCTCCCTGGTCCAGTGAAGGCAGCGTGACAGACGCTGAACTGCTTGCCGGAAATCTTGGTATTGCTACGGAAACGATTCCGATCCGTCCCATGATGGAAGCCTTTGAGCAGACTCTGGCTCCTGCATTCAGGGGGCGGCCGGCAGATGTGACCGAGGAAAATTTGCAGTCACGGATTCGTGGAGTCATTCTCATGGCTCTGTCCAATAAGTTTGGCTGGATGCTCTTGGCCACAGGGAACAAGTCTGAGCTGGCCGTGGGCTACTGTACCTTGTACGGGGATTTGTGCGGGGCTCTGGCGCCTATTGCCGATCTCTACAAGACTGAGGTCTATGCTCTTGCACGCTGGTACAATGAGCAGAAAGGGCATAAAGTCATTCCTGAGTCCGTTTTTATCAAGGCTCCATCGGCCGAACTCCGTCCCGGTCAGAAGGATCAGGATTCTCTCCCAGAATATGCAGAGCTGGATACAATTCTTCATGCCATGATTGAAGAAGGGCTTCCGATGGATAATCTGACAATTCCTGGTATTGAAACCAGCCAGATTGAGCGAGTTGCTTCGCTGATCAGGCGGAGCGCCTTCAAGAGACGGCAGGCTCCGCCACTGCTGGCTGTTGGACAGTACGCCTTCGGCATCAATATCAGCCTGTAGGCAAACAAGGGGGCCCTCTCTGAGAGGGCCCCCTTTAGTTGTCAGGAATACAGACTGCTCTTTCTGAGCAGACATGACGATCAGGCTATTCCTGAAGGCCGCGTACCGCTTCGTGCAGTCCTTCGGCGAGAGTAGGATGAGCATGAATTGTTTTCCAGATATCCTGCGTCGTTGCTCCCATTTGAAGAGCCAGAGTTGCCTCTGCAATCAGGTCCGAAGCATGGGCTCCTGCGATATGAACACCAAGTATTTTCCTGGTACGCCTATCGGCAATGATCTTGAACAGGCCAGTAATTTCGCTCATGGCCTGTGCCTTTCCCAGTTCCCGCATCTGGAATACTGAAATTTCAATATCCATTCCTGCATTTCTGGCCTGTTCTTCGGACAGGCCGACACAACCGATTTCCGGCGTTGTGAAGATGGCCGACGGAACCACGGTGTAGTCCATTCTGGTGTCCTTCCCAAGACAGACATCTACAGCTACAAGCGCTTCGGCCGAGGCAACATGGGCAAGCATGATCTTTGACGGACCCAGCGCATCTCCAATGGCCAGACAGCCATCCAGAGAAGTGTTGAGCCTTTCGTCCGTGATGATCCAGCCGCGAGCATCGGTAGCAACTCCGGCCTCCTTGAGACCAAGCCCCTCGGTATTGGGGACTCTTCCCACGCAAACCAGAACGACGTCGGTCTCCAGTTCCGTTTCTTTTTTCTGGGCGGCAGTATGTTCGGTCAAAAATGGCGATGGACCAAGCTTTACGCTGACGGCTCCGTCTCTGATTTCGACACTCTGTACTGTTCTGCCGATTTCACAGGCGATTCCCTTCTTTTTGAATTCCCGCAGGAGCAGCTTGCTGATTTCTCCATCCACCGAGGGAAGGGGAAGAAGACGGTTCAGCCCTTCAACCAGTGTGACATTCACTCCGAACGAGCGAAAGATTCCTGCCATTTCACAGCCGATGACGCCACCGCCAACAATAACCATTCGTGCTGGAAGTTTCGAGAGACAGAGCGCATCATCGCTGGAAAGAACAAAGGTATGATCAACGGGCAGTGCAGGAAGATTCAGTGTGGAGGATCCC
>CAMLXE010000113.1 GCA_946490455.1 uncultured Desulfovibrio sp.
CTCTGGTCAATCGGCTTCTGCCAAAGAGTTTGTCCTGAAAGGCGGAAACTCGGTAGGTGAAAAGGTATGGCAAAACGTTCTATGCCAAAAATGGGTAGACCTCATTAACGAGTACTCCCAAGGGAAAATCAAGGCAGAGAACTACCCCAATGCCGTTCTTGGCAGTGACAACGCCATGATCGAAAAGACCATGTTTGGATCCATCCAGTGGTCATACGCCAGTACTTCGAATCTCAGCCGTCTGCTGCCCGAAATGAACACCTATGAATTGCCCTATATCGCTGATGACTCCCAGGCGAACCTCAAGCTCTTTTACACCAAGGATGGCAAACTTGGCGGTCCAATTACCGAACGTCTCCAACAGGCTCTTGCCAAAAAAAATCTTCGCCTCTGCTGGGTCAGCTCCACATTCTATCGGGCCATCTACAACAGCAAGCATGAAGTACGGCTTCCCAAGGACTGTAACGACCTGAAGCTGCGCGTTACGGCTTCCGAACCCGAACGTCTGTCGGTGTCTTCCTGGGGTGCGGCAGCTGTTCCCATGGGATATGGCGAAGTCTATACCGCCCTGCAGCAGGGCACCATTGATGGCTTGGGAGTAAACATGCCGGAAGGCATTCCCATGAAGTTCTATGAAGTATGCCCTTATGCTTCATACAGCAAATTCAATGCATATTCGGCAGTTGTTGTCATGAATCTGGATACATGGAACCGGCTTCCTGATGATCTCAAGGCCATTATTGACAAAGCTTCTGAAGATACAATCAAGTTTGATACCGAAAATCGCAAAGCGTTGTATGATGATCCATATGAGAAGGAACTTCTTGATCGCGGTATGAAGATATATAAGCCTACACCTGAAGAAGAATCTGTATGGAAGAAGCAGACAGTTGAAAAGGTTTGGCCAGAGCTTATTGGAAAGACAGTAGAGCAGGAATGGGTTGATTTGTGGAAAAAGCAGCTTAATAGCTGATAATAGATTATGAAAGTTATAGGAGTATAAAATGAAATGAGAACACCAACATATATTGTGTTGGTGTTCTCATAAGACAAATACTATGATGGAGATGGGTATGCCCAAAAAAATTCTATTCTTAATCAACAATATTGAGGCCATATTTGCCGGTATATGTTTTTGTATCATTGTGATACTTATCAATCAGGAAGTAGTCCTGCGGTATGTGTTTCATAATCCAGGAAGCTTCACAGAAGAATTTGTACGATATATGTTCATTTATTGCATATTTCTTTCAATCCCCTATGCTCTCAAGGAAAATGCACATATTGTAACAGACATTATACCACAATCATGGCCTCGCAATATCCATCTCTTTTTTAATCTGTTCAGTACAGCGGTTTTCTTCATTTTTTCCCTGTTTATGATTTGGATTGGGAATGACTATGTTTCCAATCTGGTACGCTTTGAACGTCCCACTGAAGCTATGGGTGTTCCCATGTGGTGGTTTGCCATGGCTGTTCCTCTCGGTTTTGTCATTACAGCAATTCGGGCTGTACAGCGTTTTGTAGCAATACTGCGTTCATACAATGCCGAATCTCAAAATTCTGTAGAACACCAGTAAACACCGTGGGGAACATCAATGCAAATTTTGCCTTATATTGGACTTCTGCTTGTTCTGCTGTTCTGTAAAATTCCCATTGCAATATGCACAGGCATTACAACTGTTGCCTATATCCTGTTCGAATACAATCTGCCTCTGGACTATATCGCCATGACAGCCTTCCAGAGTCTTGATCAGTTTACATTGCTGGCGATTCCCCTGTTCATCATGGCTGGACAGTTCATGAGTTCCGGCGGTATCGCACGCCATCTGCTCAATCTTGCCGACAGAATCGCCGGTGCCTTCCCCGGTGGTATTGCTCTTGCCACAGTACTCGGTTGTCTTTTTGTTGCAGACCTGACCGGATCCGGCCCCGCTACGGTGGCGGCTATTGGTACCATCACCATTCCAGCGATGATCGAACGGGGCTATGATGCAGGCTTTGCCTGTGCCGTGGCAGCCTGCGCAGGTATCCTTGGTGTTATCATTCCACCAAGCAATCCCATGATTGTCTATGCTGTTTCCAGCGATGCCTCAATCGGTCAGCTTTTTCTTGCAGGTTTTATTCCCGGGCTGTTGCTGGCTGCCTGCCTCATGATTCCCATCTATTTTATCTCCAAAAAGCGTGGCTACCGTGGGGTAAAAATGCAGATACCTCTCAGAAAGGCCATCTGGGATGCCAAATGGGCGCTTCTCGTTCCTGTTATCATCCTTGGTGGCATCTATGGTGGTATCTTCACACCCACGGAATCTGCAGCCGTAGCCTGTCTTTACTCATGCTTTGTAGGGCTGTTCGTCTACAAAGATTTCACCTGGAAAGATCTCCCCTTCATTATCAGCAGAACTTTGCTGCTCATTGGTGCGATCATGCCCATCATTGCCTTTGCCACCGTTTTTGGGCAGGTCATCACGCTTGACGGTGTTCCTACAGCACTGGCCCGCACTGTATCTGAAAACATTTCATCCTATTGGGAAGTTCTGCTGCTCATCAGTGGTCTGCTGCTCTTCGTTGGCTGTTTTATGGAAGCCCTGGCAGGTATTGTTCTGCTGACCCCCCTCCTCCTTCCCATGGTGACCCAATATGGCATGGACCCTGTACACTTTGGTCTCATGCTTATTGTCAACCTCGCCATTGGTCTGGTGACACCTCCTTTGGGTATCAACCTTTTCGTTGCCCAATCCATCGGTAAGGTCAGAATCTCGGAAGTCATTACGTCCATAATACCTCTGATTATTTGCCTGCTGGTTGGACTGGCTCTGATCACGTTTATTCCCGATGTCACCATGCTGCTCCCAAGCATATTCTACCATGACTAACTTTCCTGAAAGGAACACGTTTATGAAAAAACTGAAAGACAGGGTGGCTCTCATTACGGGAGGCGGACGCGGACTGGGGCAAGCCATAGCCCTTGCCTACGCAAAGGAAGGGGCAAATGTTGCCATTTGTGGAAGGAATATCGGCGTACTGGAAGAAACGGCACGCCAAATTGAAGCTGAGGGCGTGGAAGCGCTTCCCTTGACTTGCGATGTTTCTTCCAGTGCCCAGGTCCACGCAATGTTTGAAAAACTTCTGAATCACTTTGGAACCATCGATATCCTTGTCAACAATGCAGGTATCTTCCGCTCGGATCCGGCAGGGGCCAAGGACAGAATCAACCATTTGGATCTGGTTACCAAACCGGGGCCCCGTTACTCGCTGGGGATCACAAAATCTCTCACCGACGAGCAATGGCATGACATGTTTCGCGTCAATGTTGACGGGACATTCTACTGCACTCGGGAAGCATTGCGTGTGATGGAATCAAAGCATTATGGAAAAATTGTCAATATCGTCTCCATATCCGGTATTTCCTCGCGCAGTTCGCACAGCCCCAACTACGCTGCAGCCAAGGGAGCTATTGTTGCTCTGACGCGCTCACTGGGCCACGAAGTGGCAGGAGCAGGAATTACCGTCAACGCCATTGCTCCCGGATATCTGATGACCGAAGAATTCAAGAACGGCCTGTATAATGCCATGAATGAGGATCAGCGCCAGCGTCTCCTGCAACTTGTACCGCTTGGACGCCTCAGTACCGTTGATGACTACACGCCTTTGGCTGTTTTCCTTGCCTCATCGGATTCGGATTATCTGGTCGGACAAATCATTTCACCTAATGGAGGGGTTGTTATCGAATTTTAGCATTGAGCCAGAAATAACTTTGTTTGAGGCCAACTATTCTTTACCAACAGCAATCTTTTGACAGGAGAATCTCATGGTAAGCTTGAATCTGCTGGATAAGTATCAGCTTTTTATTGGTGGCAAGTGGCAGGATGCTTCGGACGGTGGCACATTTGAAACTTGCTGCCCTGCCACCGGCGCAAGATTGGCTACATGCGCGGAAGCTACCAAAGAAGACGTGGACGCTGCCGTTGCTGCTGCTTGGCAAGCCTGGGATTCCTGGAAAAAGGTTGACCAGATTACACGTTCAAAAATTCTGCTTGATATTGCCGATATCATTGAAGCCAACAAGGAGCATCTGGCCCTCGTTGAATGTATGGATACAGGCAAACCCATTCGGGAGACACTTGGAAGTGACATTCCCTTTGGTATTGACCATTTTCGGTATTTTGCCGGCGCAATCCGTACTGAAGAAGGCGATATCCACATGAACGATGAAAACACAATGACCATGATGCTCCGTGAGTCCATCGGGGTTGTTGGACAAATCGTTCCGTGGAACTTCCCGTTCCTCATGGCTGCCTGGAAAATGGCTCCCGCCCTGGCCTCCGGCTGCTGCATAGTTTTCAAGCCCTCAAGCTACACTCCTCTCAGTGTCCTCGAGCTGGCCCGGCTGATTGCCGACAAGCTCCCTGCCGGTGTCCTTAACATTGTAACGGGCAAGGGTTCCCGTTCCGGCCAGTATATTCTGGATCATCCCGATATCCGCAAACTTGCCTTTACAGGCTCTACGGAAATCGGCCTGAATGTTGCCGAGGCAGCAGCCAAAAAGCTGATCCCTGCAACCCTTGAACTGGGTGGAAAGTCTGCCAACGTTTTCTTCCCCGACTGCAACTGGGAAGCGGCTATTGACGGCCTCCAGCTCGGTATTCTTGTCAACCAGGGACAGGTATGTGTGGCCGGTTCTCGTGTCTTTGTCCACGAGGATATCTATGACAAGTTCGTCGCCGATGCGGTCAATGCATTCAACAAGGTCAAAATTGGTATGCCCTGGGAACCGGATACCCAGATGGCATCCCTGTGCTATCCCGGCCATCTTAAAGCCGTGCTTGAAAAAGTTGAAGCAGGCAAAAAGGAAGGAGCCCGTGTTGCCTGCGGTGGTGTTCGCTATACCGAAGGAGACTTTGCCAACGGTCTGTTCATGAAGCCTACCCTCCTTGTAGATGTGACCAACGACATGACCGTGGCCAGAGAAGAAATCTTTGGACCTGTTGCTGTTGTCATCAAGTTCCGCACGGAAGATGAAGTCATTTCCATGGTCAACGACAACAAGTACGGCCTTGGTGGTGCCGTATGGACAAAAGATATCAACCGCGCCATTCGGGTAAGCCGTGCCATTGAGGCAGGTCTTGTCTGGATCAATACCTATGGCAAGACACCGGCAGGTGTGCCATTCGGTGGCTATAAAAATTCTGGTATCGGAAGAGAAACGCACAAGATCACCCTGAATCAATATACTCAGGTAAAGACCATCATGATTGACCTTTCCGACAAGCCATCAGGCTTCTTTTCGTAACTGATTCAAATTGATCCTCCCCTATAGGGTGAGGAAATAAAAAAGGAATCTTCGTTTGTGCAGGAAAGCTCTGCCTTCGAAGATTCCTGTTTTTTTGCCGGTTACATTAAAAATATCTTATGCTGCATTCACCAAAAGGCTCGTTACTACCAAAACTTCAACAGTTGCCTTCCCCGGTCTAGCGCCCGTCGCTGAAGGGCATACCTTCCGGGGCTGAAGCCTCCACGGTATGTCTGATACTTTTGGATCCATTTGCCGGCACTGTCAAATTCCACATAAAGACATGGTCTTTTCTTTTCGGTTCCGGAGAAGATGATACCACGATCTTGATGCCCTCATCCATACTTTGAGGAGCCGGATCTTCAATCCGCACATCCACAGGCATGGAATGACGGTTTGTGACCGTAAACGTCCAGGTCCAGATGCGGGTCTGCCGCTTATCGACAAATCCTTCTCGACCGCTCTTCTGAACATCCAGTTTCATATCAACGAAAACACGCGGATCAATGCCGAAATGGACCATACCGTCCCAGTTGGCTGTAGAAAAGAATTCTGTCCCTACAGGAACCCCGTCCACCATGTAACTGGCCTTTCCGGAAGGAAGCTCCAGCGTTTCCGGCAAGGATGTTTCCGCCATCAGAAATACAGCTCCTGGAGAGGAGGAAGGGCGGGCAAGCCGAAAGAAATGGGCCTTCCAGGAACTCTGTTCCAGAGGCAGACGGATGGCATTTCCTGCAGGAACGGACTGAACACCCAACTCCCATAGGGACGCGGTAGCCCTCTCCTCCTGTGGCACAGAACGGGCCATCATCAGACCAGCAGGTGCATTGACCATACTGTCCGCCGCGACTTCAGCGGCATGGACCTTCATCGGCCCGGAGGGTCTCAGTCT
>CAMLXE010000114.1 GCA_946490455.1 uncultured Desulfovibrio sp.
GGACCGTGCATGAATACGCCTTTTCCGGCAGCAGAAGGAGAGGAAATGCCGTATGCCACCCCGGTTGAAACTGCGGTCGCCGCAAGGGTCATGGTGCCACCGGTGAGTGCCTTGCCCAGACACAGAATGTCTGGCGTGATATCTGCCCACTCGGAAGCAAACAGTTTGCCTGTCCTTCCGAATCCGGTTGCGATTTCGTCGGTGATGAGCAGAATATCCAGTTCGGTACACAGTTGGCGCAGACAGCGAAGATATTCTGGATGATAAAACCACATGCCACCGGCACCCTGAACAATGGGTTCCACGATAACGGCGGCAAGATGTCTGTGTTCCCGGTACAGCAGTTCCTGCATGGGAGAGAAGGAAGTAGGATCGAAAGCCGTATCAAAACGGCAGCGAGGACGTTCCACAAACATCTGTGAAGGAAGCAGTCCAGAAAAAAGAGTATGCATCCCCGTTACGGGATCGCAGACGGACATGGCTCCCAGTGTATCCCCATGGTAGCCTCCTCGGAGAGCTGCAAGCCGGGTCTTGTCGGGTTTTCCTTTGGCCTTCCAATACTGAATGGCCATTTTTATGGCTACTTCTACTGCGACAGAACCTGAGTCTGCAAAGAAGAGATGGGTCAGACCATTGGGGAGCATCGAAAGCAGCCTGCGTCCCAGCTCCACAGCTGGTTCATGGGTGAGACCACCAAACATGATGTGCGGGAACCTGTTCATCTGTTCGCTCAGAGCCCGGATAAGCGCCGGATGACGGTATCCATGAATGGCACACCACCATGAGGACATACCGTCTATAAGCTGACGACCGTCCCGCAGCTGAATATGTGTCCCCTCTGTCCCGATGACTTCATGAACCGGAAAGGGATTCACTGCGGAGGTGTAGGGATGCCAGAGATGATTACGATCGAAATCCAGAAGCGACTCCTGGGCATCTGTATCTTGGGTATCACTCTGGATGGCTTCCGTCCCCCTTGTGCTGGATATGGATGAGGAGAATGAAGCGGCCCTTTGCTGTTCCAGAAGCAAGCGGGCTATAGGAAGAAGTCTTTGTGCCAGAATAGACCATGCCTGACGGGTCGATGTCAGCTGACGGCTTTCGCCAGCTGGAACCTCAGAATTCGGTTGGGACAGTGCAGGGAGGAACGGCAATTCGGCAAGAAGGGGTACGCCGTGTCGCTCTCCAAATTGTGAAAGCATGGTGGCGTTGTCGCGCAGCAGTCTGTTTTCGGAAAAGGTTGTGTCAGAAGATGAAGCAGAGGCGTGTGGGAACGGCCGGATATGGCAGAGAACCATACCCATGACAGACAGTCCCTTGCTTTGCATGGCATGGAGCGAAAGAAGTGCATGATTAAGACAGCCCAGCCTGTTGCCGACCACAAGCAGAACGGGAAGGTGCAGGAGCGTTATGAGATCCAGCATGGTTTCATGTCTGTTCAGCGGTACAAAAAGCCCGCCAGCTCCCTCAAAGAGGGTAATGCCTCTGGTACAGGCTGCACGGCATTCAGCGGCAAGCGTATGGGCATTCAGGGTGACTCCTGCCAGTTCCGCAGCAAGATGAGGCGAGCAGGCAGGCTGAAATCTGTGCAGAACACAATGTTCTTTGCTCCCAGAAGCTTCTGTATAGCGTTGCAGATCCGGTGCACGCAGTCCCCAGAGCGTGTCGGAGCATCCGGTCTGAACTGGTTTGACAGCCCTGGCTACGCATCCCAGATCTTGCAGAGCCTTGAGCAGGGCGGCCGTAACGGTGGTCTTGCCTGCATCCGTGTCGGTTCCGGTGATGAAACATCCGTATGCGGAAGGGGGAGTGAGGTTCATGAATAGCTCGATGTTCAGGAATGTTGAATCCGTTGCTTCAGAAGAAAAGCTGAATCAATAAGTTGTCTTTCTGTTGAAAGAATATGTATGGTGACCACCTGCCATTATGGGAGGTGTCTTACCGAAACTGTGTTTGCCAACGTGACACTGGCCTGATGTATGCGATGTCTCAAAATGAATCAGATTTGGAGAGGAGACCGAGCGTTGCCATCATGGCAGCGTCGCTTTCAAAGGATGAACCTGTTGTTGTAAGGTAATCTCCTGTCATCAGACCATTGGCTCCGGCAAGGAAGAGCCAGGACTGCCAGCTCCCCAATGTCTGAGGTCGTCCTCCACAGACCAGAATATCACGGGAAGGATGCAGCAGACGGAAGAGCGCAATGCAGCGCAGCGCTTCGGCAGGAGAGAGCTTTTGACGGGAGGCCAGTGGCGTACCTGGAATCGGATTGAGAAAATTCAGCGGAATGGAATCAACATCCAGTTCATGGAGTGTTTCTGCCAGCTCTACTCGTTGCGCCCAGCTTTCGCCAAGTCCGAAAATGCCTCCGCAGCAGACACGCAGGCCAGCTGCGCGGGCAATACGAATGGTTTCCATATCGTCTGCATAGTCGTGCGTTGTACAGATGGTGGGGAAATAACTGGCAGCCGTTTCCAGATTATGGTGATATGTGGTGAAACCAGCCTGCCGGAGACGGATAGCCCTGTCTTTTGTGAGCTGTCCAAGAGAACCGCAGAGCTGAATTCCAGTTTCTCGGGTAATGCGTTCGGCAGCCAGACATACCCTGTCCAGTTCGGCCTCGTTCAGTGCGGTTCCACTGGTAACAATGCCAAATCGTAAGGCACCAGCCTTGAACAATTTTTCTGCCTGCCTCAGCAAGGTCTGATCATCGAGCAGGGGATATCTGTCAGCGCTCGTTGCATAGTGAGATGACTGGGCACAAAAGGCACAATTTTCCGGGCAGATGCCGGATTTCCCATTGACAATACCGCAGGTAAAGGTTGCATTCGGTTTACAGAAGGCTCTGACTGTACCGGCAACAGTCAGCAGATCGAGCGTTGCTGATGGTGGAAGAGCCGTCAGCCTGAGAGCTTCGTCCTCTGTAATCAGACGTTTGGGAGGCGTTGCTCCAGAAAGGGAGAGCAGACGATTGAGAATGGTGCGAAGAAGTGTGCTTTGCATGAGCGGTCAACTGGTGTGTGTTACGGGTGTGAAAAGTTGCTATCTGCTCTGTATCAGGTGATCGGATAATCGTCAACTTTATTTGACTCTATAATAGGTTTACATTTTGGGAGCGGGCAGTGTCAGATACCGGTGGTATGGCTTCGGAAGCAAAAGAAAAATCAGTATCCTCCATGAGTTCTACACGAGAACGAATTCTTGCGCTGTTGCGGGAGGGATCACGTGATTCGTGGAAGTCAGGAGAAGCTCTCTCATCATTACTTGGAATCAGCAGAGCGGCTGTAGCCAAGCATGTGACAGCGTTGCGGGAAGCTGGGCATATTATCGAAGCTGTGCCTCGCTGCGGGTACAGGCTGGTAGCTGAAGCCGATTCCTATTCTGAAGCGGCTGTGCGTGAGCATCTGAACACCCGGATTCTGGGACAGCGCAGCTGGATCTGGCTTGATGAGACAACATCGACCAACAGCGTTGCCATGGTTCATGCTCTGGATGGTGCCCCGGAGGGGAGTATTGTGGTGGCACGCAGTCAGAGACTGGGGAGAGGAAGGAAGGGGCATCAATGGATTTCTCTTCCGCGCAGTCTGGCCTTTTCACTGATTTTGCATCCACGGACTAACGCTGAGGGACTGCCTCTGTTAAGCCAGATGGCTCTGGAAGCTACAGTTGGGGCCATTGAAAGTGTTTGTGGATTGCAGGCAAGCATCAAACAGCCGAATGATATTTTGCTCTGCGGGCGCAAGGTTGGCGGATTGCTGATTGAAACCGGATTTAGGGCTACCGATCTTGAATGGGCTGTTGTTGGAATAGGCTTGAATGTCAATGCGCGGTCAGGAGATATCCCTGAATCTCTGAGAGCTATTGCTACATCGCTGTATGTGGAAGCAGGGCGTCCTTTTGGAAGGGCTGGTCTGCTGAGGGAAATTCTGGAACGTTTTGAAAGGCTGTATTGGCGCAGCTGACTGCGGACAGGGGGGAGGAAAACAAGTTCGGCGACCCCAAAGGAATCGCCGAACAGGGAACTTATGAAAAGCTCCAGAAGAGTGTCAGGTCAGGAAGAGAATGTTAGTAGGACTCTCCCCGCTTGATCTGAGATTGCATGCCTCCAAGCGCGTTGACCACGTTGGTAATACCCTTTCCATTCAGATAGAGAGCCACTTCATACGACCGGAGTCCCGTATTGCAGATAAGGGCTATCTGCCTGTCGCGCGGAAGGGTATCGAGGCAGTCCTGAACTTCTTCCAGGGGCACTGCGTGCCATTCGTCAGGATATTTGGCTGCTGTAGCCTTGGCCGCGGCTGCCGGGCGTGCATCGGCAAAATAGACGTTATTCTTGTCCCGATTTTTCCAGAGGTCTGAAAATTCGCGTGAAGAGATCGCCTTGAGCTGGCCGGAAAGCAGGTTGTCTGCTGTATTGGCCGCGACATTGAGAACATCCATGGCTGCGGCAAAGGGCGGAGCATAGGCAACTTCCGCATTGGAGAGATCGTCGATGGTGGGGTGGCCAAACTGGAGCATGGTGGCCACGGCATCAATACGGGCCTTGAGCGCGTCGCCAGCTTCACAGAATCCCTGAATGCCAAGGATACGGCGTGTGGGACGGTCAACAACCAGTTCAAGCGTCATCATGAACTTTTCAGGATAGAAGTGGGCACGGTCAAGCTGTTCCACACAGACGGAAACAGCATCGAAGCCTTCGGATTTGGCCCGTTCGAGAGTCAGACCTGTACCGCAGGCCGACATCTTGAAGAGTTTGACACACCATGTTCCTACGGCACCGGCAAAGGTTGCCACCTGTCCGCTTTCGGAAGCCAGATTGGTGCCAATGACTCGACCCTGTCTGTTGGCAAGGGAACCAAGAGCAAGGACGAATGGCTTTCCGGTAATCAGGTTAGGCGTGGCCACGCAGTCACCGCCCGCGTAAATAAGGGGATCGGAAGTCTGCATGTATTTGTTGACGAGAATCGCACCGGTACGTTCCTGAAGCTCCAGGCCGGCAGCTCGGGCGAGTTCTGTATTGGGTGCGTAGCCTGTTGCAAAGATGACCAGGTCTGCATCCAGTGTCCGCTTGTCCGTGATAACCCGTTTGACGACGCCGTCCTCTCCTTCAAGGCGTTGAACCTTTTCGGAGACATATACATCCACATTGTTGGAGCGGAGATCATTGGCAACCATGTCGGACAGATTTGCTGAAAGGACACCCGGCATGACCTGTGGCATGAATTCCACCACACTGGTCTTGATGCCCCACATATCGGCGAGCGCTACGGCAATTTCCATACCGATGAAGCCACCACCAATCACCACGGCATTGTTTATCTTGCCTGACGCACAGGCAGAACGGAGAGCTTCTGCTTCTTCAAGACTGTTTGCACCGCCAACGCCCTTCAGGTCTCGTCCTTCTATAGGGGGAACCTTGGGGGTACTGCCAGTACCAAGAACAAGGCGGTCATAAGGGAGGACAGATTCCTTGTCCGTGCGCAGATCCTTGATGCGAATGGTGCGCGAGGAACGGTCAATGGAAAGAACCTTTGTCCGATTGAGGACGGTTACGTCCTTACGTTCCTTGAAGTATTCGGGGGTCCGGACTGTTCCGTAATTTGTGGAGCGCAGCGCATCCAGAGAATTTATTTCGCCGGAAACATAGTAGGGGATACCGCAACCACCGAAGGAGATATTGGTCTTTTCATCAATCATGATGACTTCCGCAGTCGGATCCAGCCGCTTCAGACGGTTGGCCGCCTTTGGACCAAGCGCAACACCGCCGATGATGACAATACGTTTGGACATGATTGCCTCCTTTCCCGTAATGGGAATCGTTACAGAGTTACGCTCATGGCATACGCGCTTCAGGTGGAATGCGCAAGGTCATTGCGAAAAAAGAGGAGGTTCCTTGTTCTTTGTAGCGCATACCCCGGTGAAAATATTTTATGGCGGTCTGAACTGAAGTTTATTCAGAGTACGTTTCAGGTGAGCGCGATCTGTCGTCAACGAAAGCCAGGAGGTTGCGATCCATCTGCGGAATTTGAGCTTTCTCTGATTTGTAACTGAGAGATGGACAGTCATGTCCGCTTTGTTTGCGAATGCCTGTAAAGACATATGGGGAGAGAGGCAGGCAGGTATGGTCGCTTCCATAGGGAAACATACA